>SLDH01000344.1 GCA_007125415.1 Roseovarius sp. | reverse complement strand
CCGCAAAGAACAGCGTCGTCACCCCGAAAAACCCGACGTAGAAGGGTCCGACCCAGAAGTCGAACAGATCGCCGCCGACCAACGTTCCTCCGCGAACGCGATACTTTCTTTCAAAGCTCAGTAACGCCATGTCTTGTCTCCGCGTTTCGGCGGCCAGTCCCGTCTTGCTCGGCCGTCGTAATTGTACGTTCCGTTTTGTCGCGGGCGACACGCGCCGCCCGCAACTTTTTCATCAAGAGCATTCGCCCTGCGGTTCACTCGGCTGCGGCAGCGCGTGACGCAGCGGCGTTCTCGAACCAGTTGACGCCATTCGACAGAACCACCAGGTGGATCATCGCGGCCAACAGGAACAGGAACGCACCCTGCGCGACAAACACGCGGCGCGGATCGAAAATGAGCCAGATCTTGTAGAACTTTGACATTTGTGATCCTTCCTAGAACCAAGGTGCCCAGATGTAGGTTGCCAGGTGGGCAACCACTGCAATCAGCGCGAACAGCCAGAGGCCGCTCATATATACCGAATGCAGCTCCTGGGCTTGCTCGTCGGTGAGACCCGTAAAAGACAGGTCGTGATTATCAGCCATGCAAATTCCTCCGGAACGCTATGCTGACGCCGCGACCCCCGCGGCTGGGCCCCTCCGGGTCTGAATGACCCTTCGGGAGTTCTGCCCGCCCAGCTAGGCGAAACAGCTCGTGACCCGATTTGTGCTCCTGCTGAGCCTCAAACCGAGAAAATCAATGGCGTCGTCCGTTCGGCTTCGGCCCAGGCGCGGGCCATGGGGCCGCGCATCTTGAGCGTCCGATAGCGGATGATGTCGCGCACGCAGCGGACCATCTCGAACGGTATCGCCAGCAGGAAGATCAGCGTGAAGTAGACGCGATATTCCGCCGTACATTTGCGCTCATGCGCAGTGCGGGTCGGCGGATTGGAAGTCAGATCGGTCATTGATCACTCTCCTTGTTGAACTTGGCCCCCATCGGGGACAGGGCTTGAACGGTTTCGAGCACGACGCGCTCGTCCCCTTGCTTCAGGGCCGCCTCTTCGGCTGCATCGCGCAGTGTCTTGGCGGCGGAAATACGGGTCAGGATCGGATGTGTCTCAACGATGCGGTCAAGCTCGCGCTGCGCATCCTCATCCCAGGGGAAGTTGCGGCGCAAGGGCGTGAGGGTGGCATCCGCCGCATCCATCTCCGACGCGAGCGGCAGAATGTGGAAGAGCGCATCGAAAAGGCCGTTGCAGACTTCCTGCAGAAGGTAAGTGGCCCCCGCGTAGCCCATCATCGGCGTGCCGGTGGCCCGGCGGATGGCCGCGCCCGGGAAGCTTGCGGGGATGAAGGCCGGCGCAGGCCCGTGGCCTGATTTCAACTCGGCAAGATACATCTTCTCGTTGATCGAGCCCATCACGATGAGAGGACGCTTCTGCCCGACGAGGGCGCGCACTTCCTCATTGTTGGTCTTGCTGCCCGCGCAGCGCGCCACAGCGAAAGCGCAGGGCAGACCCAGGTCATCCTCGAGAAACTTGCGGATACCTCGCGCATATGTCTCGTTCGCGACGATGCCGAAACTCGCGGTCGCGAAGAAATCCTGCGTCACGCTGCGCCACAGATCCCAGACCGGCTTGATGGTCGAATGCTTCTCTCGCTGGATGAAAGGCTCCGGGTCGAGCCCCAGCAGATCACCGAGCTTGCGCAGGAAAAGTGTGGTGCTCTCGATGCCGATAGGCGCCTGCAAATAGGGCTTTTCCAGCACTTCGCAAAGCCCGCGGCCGAACTCGCGATACATGCAGATATTGACATCCGCATTCACCAGATCGCGCATCTCGGCGATATGGGAGCCCAGAGGCATTACCATGTTCACCTCGGCACCGATCCCTTCGACAAGGCGGCGGATCTCGTGCAGATCGCTGGGCATGTTGAAGGTGCCATACATCGGCCCGAGTATGTTCACGCGGGGCTTGGCCCCTTCTTCGCGCTTCTTCTCGCGCGGCATCCGGCCCTTGGTCATCCCGAATTCGGTGAAGATCCAGGCCATCGCGCGATCAGCCGATTGCCACTGGTCCTCGTCGATCGTGCGGGGCAGGAAGCGCTGGATGTTCGTGCCTTGAGGGGTCACCCCGCCGCCGATCATCTCGGCAATCGAGCCGGTGACAACCACCGCCGGCAGCGCCGGATCGAGCGTGTCCCAGGCGCGCTTCATGGATTCTTCGGTACCCGATCCCATTTCCTCTTCACCAAGACCGGTCACGACGATGGGCAGCTCATGCGGCGGCAAAGCATCGGTGTAATGCAGCACCGATGTCACCGGCAGGTTCTCGCAGCCCACAGGGCCATCGATCACGACCTGCAAGCCCTTGGTGGCGCAGAACGCGTAGACCGCGCCCCAGTATCCGCCTGCTCTGTCATGGTCCTGAATCAACATCAGATCATCTGTTCCGCTTTGGCCGCGCGGGCCTTCTTCTCGAGCTTCTTGAGATTGACCGCGCGAAAATCCTCACGCAGGTTCGGGTTGCCTTCCCAGATGCCGGCGGTGTCGCCCTCGCCCACGCCCTCGAAGAAGGCGCGCATGTGATCCATGCGGCTCTTGTTGGCCATGGCGGCGTTGACAACCTCGGCAAGGCTGCCGGCCCCGGCAGGCCCCATCAGCGGGCGGGCGCTGATCAGGTTGGTGAAGTAGAGCGACGGAATGCCAAGCTCCTTGCCCTTCTGGACGACAGGTGTCGTGCCGATGGCGAGATCCGGCTTGATCGCTTCCATCGCGGCGCAATCATCCTCAAGACTCGCCCGAAACTTGACTTTCGCGCCATGCGCTTCGAGCCAGGAGGCATCCTCGGCGGACCAGGGCGTCCTGGGGACGGCTGTGCCCACATAGGGAATCGTCGCGCCGCTTTCGATCAGCAGCCGCGCGACCAGCAATTCGCTGCCCTCATAACCGCTGAGCGTGATGGTGCCCTTGACCGGCTTTTCCGCAAGCGCGCCCTTGATGGCGGGCAAAAACGCATTCTGCGCTGCCGCGATCTGCTCGGCCGAACAGCCGAACGTCTCGCCGATATTCTTCAGCCAGTCCGCAGTGCCGTCATGGCCCACGGGCGCAGAGCCCACGATGGGGCGGCCAGCCGCCTGAAATTCGCGAATGGCGGCGGTGTAGAACGGATGAATCGCCGCTACCGCGCCGCAATCGAGCGCCGCATAAAGCTCGCGCCATTCGCGGCAGGGCACGACCGGGCCAGCCGCAAGGCCGAGCGGTGCGAGCATCGCGCCGATCATGACCGGATCAGCCGGAAACATCTCGCCCAGCAGGGTCACGGTGGGCAGATCAGACACACCGCTTGCCGGCTTGGCAACCGGTCCTGCCTTGATCTCGGCCCGGGCATAGTTGAGCATCGCGCCGGCCAAGACATCCTTGGCCTCCGCATGGGTGGGAATGCCGAAGCCCGGCACGTCGATCCCGACAATGCGAACACCGTTGATCTCATCCGGCAGCAGGCGCAGCGGCACCCCCGAAGCGGTGGGCACACAAAGATTGGTCACGACAACCGCATCAAAGCGGTCCGGGTCGGCCATTTCATGGACCGAATCGCGAATATCCTCGAAGAGCTTGCCGGTCACCAGCGTCTCGGAGTTGAATGGCACATACCCCACCGAGCGGCGCGCGCCGTAGAAATGGGTGACGAATGTCAGGCCATAGACACAGCAGGCCGAGCCGCTG
>SLDH01000385.1 GCA_007125415.1 Roseovarius sp. | reverse complement strand
GGGCGTGTTGTCGAGGCGCGCGGTATGGCTGGTGTCTTCGAGCGCGATATTGAAGCCGAAGATGTCCAGGGGCGGCAGCGTCGCGATGGTGGCCTCGGCGGCCTCGACCGAACTGGCCGGATTGGGCAGACCGTCGGTCACGAAGATCACGATCCGCTGCTTGGCGCCGCCCGCCGCGAAGAAGGCCCCGGCCTCGGCAAAGGCTGCATCGAAGTTGGTGCCCCCCGAAGTGCTGTTCGACAGCCCCAGCATCCAGTCTTCCAGCGCCGCATAATCATCCGGCCCCATGTTGCGCCGCTCGATGGATCCCGCGACGCCTGCGTTCCAGAGCAGGATGCGGATGTCATTGGGCCGCTGGGGGTCGACCCCCTCGCCGATCTCGCGGATCAGCGTCGCCACGCCTGACTTCTGCGCCGCCATGCGCGTGCCCGACATCGAGCCCGAGACATCGAGCGCCACATAGATGGCCGCGTCCGAGATCCGGGCGCGCGGTACGATCGCGGCCGTCTCGGGATACCATTGCGGCGCGCCTGCCTCGCCCGTCTGCACGCGGGTTGCGCGCACGGCCCAGGGCTTCAGATAGGGGTTGATGCCGAGATAGACCTGTCGCAGCACCAGGCTGCAGAGCCCGCGAAACCCCGGCACATCGCCGCCCATGGCGGCGGCCAGATAATCATTCGCGCCCTGACCGGGCCCGCCCATCAGCACATCCACATCGCCGACGATCCCGCCCTCGCGCTTCTCGCCACCAAAGAGATCGGGCGCCTCGATCCGGATGCGCCCGCCGCTGGCCCCGGCGCCCTCTGTGCGGACCGGCTCTTTCGCCTCGGTCACCCGTACGAGCTGCATCGGAAAGCTCAGCGTTCCGGGCAGGACCGACCAGGTGGTGACGCTGTCGGGCCCGCCGGTGCCGGACACAGCCTGCAGCGTCATGGTCTGGGACGATCCGTCCGTCAGGATCAGCCGGTAGCGCTGCCCGAGGCGCACTCTCGGAATGCGCCCCGGAAAGGTGATGGTCGCGGGGCTTTCTGCCTCTCCATCCCCGGCCGGCGTGGCGGACATGCCCCCGGCCAGACCAACGGGCCGCTCCAGCGCCGCCGCCCCGCCCGAGACGCCGCTGCCGGTCGTCACCGACCAGGCGGTGCGCCGGTCGACGAGGATCTCGCGGATCGCATCCACGGGTCCGTGGCAGAGCGCCAGATGCATGCCCAGCGAATAGCGAAAGCCGATGGTCTGCTTCTTGCTACCCCCGCTCATGGTCTGCCTTTCCGGCTTCGCGATCCTCAGAAGCCGCACGGGCCTCGGCGGCCCGGATCACCGGGCGGGCCAGTGTCGCATCCGCCGCCATCAGGCGCTCGGCCGCAATGCCGTGGGTGAGGAAATCCTGCCAGTCAAAGCCGTGGCGGCGAAACCACGGCCGCGCGCCGGCCAGGCAATAGCGCGCCCTGCGCAGGTCCTGCACGGTGACGCGGAGGGGCGTCGCTGCGCTGTGTTCGGGCGTCGTCACTTCTTGCCGCCTTTCTTGCGAATGGGGTCCACCTTGAGATCGCCCGCCCAGACGACATTGGCCCCGGTGATGAGCACCGTGCCGAAGATGACCGGGATGGGCCGGCCTTCCTCGGCCGTGGGCAGCGAGAAATCGTCGAGCCCCGCCGCCTGGGGCTTTTCCACCTTGGGGCGCGGGCTCAGCGCATAGGAGATCGCCGAGAGCACCAGCCCCAGAACGAGCCGTGCGATGAAGGTCCAGGCCATGAGCAGAAACCGTTTGTGGTGGTCTGCCGCGCGGGCGCGTCAGACGATGGAGCCGCCGCCGAAGGGGTTGCGGCCGGGAATGGCGGGAAAGCCCCCGAAGTTCGCGAGGTTCCCGAACTTGCCGGCACAGGTGGCCGCGCGGAGGTTGCAGCCGGGGGCGAGGTCGGCGAGGATGGGCAGCGGGTCGCCGGTCTCGGGGTCGATCTCCGGGGCCGCGACGGCATCTGCCAAATCCGGCATGGGCCGCGACAGGATGAGCGTGTCGCCCGCGTGCCCGGTGATGAACCCGAGCTGCGGCCCGAACCGCAGCACCCCGCCGCGAAACCAGACATCGGGGTGGTCCGCCGCCGCGGGCATCGTGGCGGTATTGCCTGCAACCTCTGTCACCGTCCCGGCCTGCCAGTGCAGCGCGATGTCGAGCCCGCAGCCGCGCCCGTAGAGCGCATGCCGGCAGAGCCGCTGATACTTCGCCCGCACGCCCGGGCGGCGCAGCGTGCTGAAGAGCGACTCGGCCTGCAGCAGGATGCGCTGTCCCTCGACCTCCGCCCCCACCACGCGGCCCTTCCAATGCGCCACCGTCTCCCCCGGCACCTGTTCATGGCCCCGAAAGATCGTCAGCGTCGCGGGTGTGTTGCCCAATGGGGCAAGAAACCGCCGCGCGAAGGGATGCGACATCGGCCAGGTCAGCTCCAGCCGACCCCGCTCGATCTCGCTCGTCTGCACCACGTCGCCATGGGCGACGGCGGCAGGCTCCCATGTGATCTCGGTCCCGCCGCTCCCCGCGCTGGTCCAGGCCGCAGCCCGGCTGGTGAATCGCGAGACCTGGTCGGCTTCCGTGAACTGGTACAGGAAATACGGGCGGCCGTCGGAGAGCGAGGTCTCGATCGTGGTGTAGGTCATGTTGCTGTCTCAGCGGTTGCGGCGAGGCGTGGCGCGCGCGCCGGTGTGATTGACGGTGCGTCGTCTGCGTCCTGCGCGAAAGGGTGCTGGTGCAAGGCGTATTCAGGACCGTGCAGCCTTTGCTGTGCCAGTCAGGTGCTGCAGGTGCATTCGGCAGGAGCAGCCCTTTTGTGGACGGTCGATTGGACTGTTAAGCCACGAAACCGCTTTGCCAAATCGTACTGTCGCTGCAGCCGCGAAATTAACGGCCTAAAGATTCATTAAACGCGTGGTTGGTGGGTACATGATCGGTGGCCGGGAGACAGACACACTGGATCATGTCCTCTTTTTTACTGGCAGAGGCTTTGCATCATTGGTTCTTGCTGCATTTTCTGCTTCGCTTTCGTGTCGTGCCTTACGAAGGCGCGCAATCTTTTCTTGCCGTTTATCTGCCTCCTGCTCAGTGATTTCCTTCACGACGCGGCTCGTTTTTTCCATCGTTGTTTCGGCCCGCGGTTGTGCAGTCGTGAAATGCGATGATTTAGTAAGCTTGGCGATAACGAAACTCTCCTTCGGGTCTTTTTGATCATACAAAGTGAACGTGGGATTATATTGGCGCTTGCACATTGGGCCACGAGAGATCAGTAAAACAGCCTCTATAGCGAATGCTGGATTTCACGGCCTAACCATAGCATTGGGTGGCAGCTCCAACGTACTATGCTAATTGGCCAGACTTTGCAAAGCTCACTTTCTGCATTGCCGCCGCTCAGGGCAGCCCTCGCGGCACCGCAGACATTGGGACTGCGTCCCGTTACTTCAGACATTGACGGGCCAACCCTCGCCGCATCCGTGTTCAATCCTGCACCTCCACCACCGGCAGCGTGACCTCACTGGCGACGGCCCCATGCCGGATCTCCACGCGGTCGGCATCGGCCCGCATGGCCGTCAGGAAATGCGCCTTCGTTTCGAGTGACACTGGCTCACCCAGATCAGACGACAGCGTCAGCCGATGATCGGCGCCCTCGGCGATGGCAGAAGTGATCGTGCGGAAGCGCAGTGAGCCGGGCATTTCCAGCATGAT
>SLDH01000327.1 GCA_007125415.1 Roseovarius sp. | reverse complement strand
CGTTGCAAGATTACGCTGTGTCGCGGAATGATACCACATCCGCACATTCATCGCGGGCGCAATCAGCACCGGCTTGTCCGTGGCCAACAGCACCGTCGAGGCAAGATCATCGGCATGGCCATGCGCCAGCTTCGCCATCAGATCGGCGGTGGCCGGGGCCACGGTGATCAGATCCGCCGCGCGGCTCAACTCGATATGGCCCATCTCGGCCTCGTCGGTGAGATCAAACAGATCCCGAAAGACCCGGCTACCGGCCAGCGCCGAGACGGAAAGCGGCGTCACGAATTCTTCTGCGGCCCGGGTCAGCACAGGTGTCACCTTCGCGCCGCGCTCGCGCAGGCGGCGGATCAGATCGAGCGATTTGAACGCCGCGATGCCGCCACCGATGATCAAAAGGATATGTGAATTGCCCAGCATACGCGCCTGTTCCCGACCGATCTGCGCGAGGGTAGGACGGCGGATCAGCGGTGGCAAGGCCGATGGCATCAAGGGCCTATCTGAAGGCATCGCAGGGGTCGGGCCGATCCACGGCGGGGGCTGACACAACCAGATCGAAGCCACCCTTCAGCGGCCTATCGTCTTCGGTCTGGCCGACGACCTTCACCACCAGCGCCGGCGCTATCCGGTCGATATAGACCGGCACACCCCAATCGCGCCGGGCATGGCCATTGCCGGTGATCACGGCCACAGGCCCGCCCGTCTCATCGAAGGCCCGCAGCGCCGCGCGCGCGAGCATCGCATCGCGCAGCCGCTGGATTTCCACCATGCCCGGCAACTGCTCTCGCGGCAGCGCGTCACAATGGGCGGCGAATTGCATCTCTTCGCGGGCCGCCTGCTCTTCGGCGCCAAGCGGTTCATCGAGCCCGTATGCCGAGGCGGAATCGCCAAACGCGTCGGCAATCGAGCCCTGCATGGCCTGCATCACCGCCGCGCGCGGCAGGCCCGCCCCATAGATGCGCGCCTCGGGTGCGGCGAGGAAAATCGGATGATACATGGCAAAATCCGGCCAGCCCCTTTCGGCCCAGGCAAACCGTGCGTCGAGCGCAGCCCCGTCCGCCACATTCTCCAGCACCTCCCCGTCTGCCTGCTCGGCAGTCAGCATCTCGAAAACAAGGGCGGCGGGCTGCAACCCTGCCACCTTTTCGGCCTGCACAGCGTGATGGATCGGGTTGTCATGCACCTCGCCCAGAATCAGAATGTCCTGCGCATGGGCCGCGCAGGACATCAACATCGTGAAAGCGGCGAGGACGATCTTCATGCAAGCAGATTATGCACCTCGGCACCATGCTTCTCAAGGTGCTTGCGCATCTTCTGGAAAGCCGCGGCCTCCAGTTGCCGGACCCGTTCCTTGCTCAGCTTCAACTCTTCACCGAGCGATTCCAGCGTGCGCGGATCATCACGCAGCTTGCGCTCGCGAACGATGAAGCGTTCACGTTCGTTCAGTCGGGCCATCGCATCACCCAGCCAGTCACGCAGGGCCGACAGATCGTGACTTTCCTCGACAAGTTCGTCTCCGCGCGGACCTTCGTCCTCGATCGTATCGATCCACTCGCGCCCCTCATCCTCAGCCGATTGCGTCGCATTGAGCGAAAAGTCGGATCCGGAGAGACGCCCTTCCATCATCTCTACATCGCGCAGGGGCACGCCTACCTCATGGGCGATCATCTCGCGCAACTGGTAACCGTCAAGCTGCTCGCCCTTGGCCATCGCCTCCCGCTCCAGCCGTGCCTGCACGCGGCGCATGTTGAAGAAGAGCGATTTCTGCGACGAGGTCGAGCCAGTGCGCACCATCGACCAGTTGCGCATCACGTAATCCTGCACGCTGGCCTTGATCCACCACACCGCGTAGGTGGAAAAGCGCACGCCGCGATCAGGGTCGAACTTGTCGGCCGCCTTCATCAGCCCAAGGCCGGCCTCTTGTATCAGGTCGTTCATCGGTGCGCCGTAGCGCTTGAATTTTGACGCCATGGAAATGGCAAGGCGCATATAGGCCGTGATCAGGCGGTGAAGCGCCTCTTCGTCCCGGTGGTCTCTCCAGGCATAGGCAAGCTGCAATTCGGTTTCGGCATCCAGCAATTCTGCCTTCATGGCCTTGCGCGACATGGAACTCGTCTGTGGTCCATCCAGCGGCATGTTCTTCCCCCTTCTGGTCGGCCGTCCATGATCGGCAAGACGGCGCGAACATCCTTTCCTTGTATCGTTGCAGGTGATACGCAGCGCGGAGCGATCCGGATCAATAGACGAGGCATTGAAAGTGATGCTACCCCGTATCAGCCTGGTTCTCGGGGCGGCGGCCTCGGGCAAGTCCGCCTTCGCGGAGAGATTGCTCGAAAGGACCGGCCGCAGCTGCGCATATCTCGCCACGGCGAAGGCGCATGATACTGAAATGAAAGAGAAATTATCGCAACACAAGGCGCGGCGCGGGGCTGGGTGGCAGACGCTGGAAGAACCGCTGGATTGTGGCCGCGCCCTTGCCACGATCAGCGGCGATCGCGCCGTCCTCCTCGATTGTGCGACAATGTGGCTCAGCAACCATCTGATGGCGGAGAGCGATCTTGCCGCGGCCGAGGCCGAGTTGATGGCCGGGCTGGCACTCTGCGCCGCGCCGGTCGTCATCGTGAGCAATGAGGTGGGCGCCAGCGTGGTGCCCGAGAACGCTCTGGCACGCCGCTTTCGGGAGGCGCAGGGCCAACTCAACCAGAAGCTCGCGCGCGAAGCCGGTCTCGTGGTGAATGTGATTGCCGGCCTGCCGCTCGCTCTCAAGGGTGCGCTGCCATGAGCCGGCTCTTCTGGGTGCGCCATGCGCCCACCCATGCGAAAGGGCTCGTCGGCTGGTCCGACCTGCCTGCAGATCTCAGTGACACGGCACGGCTTGCCCGGCTGCAGGCCCGGCTGCCCGAGGACGCGGTCATCGTCTCCTCCGACCTCACCCGCTCGGTGGCCACCGCAGACGCGATCACCGGATCACGCCTGCGTCTGAGCCATGAGCGGGATCTGCGCGAAATCCACTTCGGTGCCTGGGAGCTTCAACATTGGGACACGATAGAGGATCAGAATCATCTGCGCCGATTCTGGGAAAGGCCGGGCGATGTCCGCCCCCCGGGCGGCGAAAGCTGGCATGAGGTCTGCGCGCGCGTGGACCGTGCGGTCAGCAGGCTGCTCAACGCATATCCGGGGCGCGATATCGTGGCGGTCGCGCATATGGGCGTGATCCTCACACAGGTTCAACGCGGCCTTCAAGTCGGGGCCTATGAGGCATTCTCCCACCGCATCGACAATCTGTCAGTCACCGAATTGCAGCGCCTGCCGGACGGCTGGCGGGTCAATACGATCAATCATCTGCCGTAATGCGGAGCCACCCCGCGTGCGCCTCAGATCTGCTTTTCGGGCATATGCACCACGAGCCCATCCAGCGCATCACTGACCTTCAACTGACAGGTCAGGCGCGAACGGGACGGATCGGGTTCATAGGCGAAATCCAGCATGTCTTCTTCCATATCGTCCTTGGCGGGCAGTTTTTCGACCCATTCGGGGGCGACATAGACATGACAGGTCGAACAGGCGCAGGCCCCGCCGCAATCGGCTTCGATGCCGGGAATATTGTTGTCACGGGCGCCTTCCATGACAGTCAGCCCGTTTGCCACCTCCACGACATGCTCCGTGCCGTTGTGCTCGATATAGGTGATCTTCGCCATGTCTTGTGCGCTCCTGTCGAAATTG
>SLDH01000196.1 GCA_007125415.1 Roseovarius sp. | reverse complement strand
TCGACAAGGCCAACCAATACGCTACCCGCGACCGCAAGAACCGAAAGCGCAATTTCCGCGCGCTCTGGATCCAGCGGATCAATGCTGCCGTCCGCGCCCATGACGAGGGGCTGACCTACAGCCGCTTCATCAACGGTCTGGGCCTTGCCGGGATCGAGGTGGACCGCAAGGTGCTCGCCGATCTCGCCGTGCACGAGCCCGACGCTTTCGGTGCCATCGTGGATCAGGCCAAGGGCGCCCTGGCGCAGTAAGCCGGGTGAAACCGAGATAGCGTAAAAGCCCCGCCTGATGCGGGGCTTTTTTGTTCTTTGGGAAGGCCAAAGGCTTGCCCAGAGTTGTTTCACAGCATGTTGCGCCAGAACTGTATCATCCCCGCCCGGGGCTGCAGAGTGCTTCCCGATCAGGTTGGATCACCTCCGCCTGTTCTTTGCCAGTGCGCGGCTTGGTGCTCGTTGCCTCAGGTTGAACGAGATTGACGATAGCGGCCCGGCCTCTGCTCCGCGCTGGGCCAAGTCCCGACCGTATCAAGAGGCGGTAACAACGAGAGCCGAGCGCGCCCTTGCGCTCAGACCTCGCCATAGCCTTTCGGAATGACAGGGGCAGGCAAGGTCTTCGCGCGTTTCTGCAGCGCCCGGCCGATCACCACACGGCTGATCTCGGTGGTGCCATCCACGATGCGCAGCATTTGCGCGAGGCGCGACAGACGGTCCATGCCATAGGGCGCCAGCAGGCCCATGCCCCCCATCACCTGCGTGCAGGTATTGGCGGCCTTCACCGCCGCATCCGGCACGAAACGCTTGGCATGAGCCGCCAGCAGCGGGCCCTCATCGGTGCCCAGCGCATTGGCGGCCGCGCGATAGAGCAGGCGTGAGGCTTCGAGGTCCGTGGCCACCTCGCCCAGCATCCACTGAATGCCATCCAGATCGAGGTTGACCCCGCCGAACATCTTGCGGTTCTGCGCATAGGCCAGCGCGCTGTCCAGCGCCGCCTGCATCAGCCCGCAACAGCCCGAGGCGATGGAGACCCGCGCAATATCGATCGCCATCAGCGAGCCCTGCAAGCCACGGCCCACCGGCAGGATGATGTTGTCCTCGCTCACGGTCACGTTTTCCATGTACATCTCGGACATGGGCAGGAAGCGATAGGAGGGCGTGTCGTAAAGCGGGCCGAAGCTCAATCCCTCGGCCTCTTTCGGAATGGCGATCATCGCCATGTCCTTGTGGCCCGGCGCGTCGGTTGTCTTGACCACGGTGAAATAGATATCCGCCTCTCCGGCAAGGCTGACCCAGGCCTTGGCCCCGCTGATCGTCCAGGTGCCATCGTCATTGATCACGGCGCGGCTGTACATCGTGCCCGGATCGGAGCCTGATTGCGGCTCGGTCAGGGCGAAATTCGCGAGCTTGCGGCCCGAGGTCAGATCACGCGCCCAGGCCTCCTTGAAGGCATCGGTGCCGAAGCCGCAGGCGGCATAGGTGCAGATATTGTGCATCGAAAGTGCAAAGGCATAGGCGCCGTCGCCGCGGCCCAGTTCTTCGTAGACGCGGATGCCATCCCCGAGGCTCAGCCCCTGCCCGCCCAGCTCCTCCGGCGCGTAAAGCCCGGTAAGGCCCAGCGCCGCCGCCTTGTCGGAGCTTGCGCGCGGCCAGGCGCGGCCCTTGTTCCACGCGTCGATATTGGGCAGAATCTCTTCCTCGCAATGTCGGCGCGCCGCCGCCAGAATTGTGTCGATATTTGCCGGCATCACACAGCCTCCTCATCAAAAATGTCCGACAATTAATTGTCGGACATTCAAAGCGGTATCAAGACCTAAAACTCGCACTCGCGCAAATTTGCCGCATCTCAGGCGCGCGCGTTGCGGCCCTCGCAGGATTTCCCCTGTTTTGCCCTGATTTGTCCACATGGAACACATAGGCTGTGACCTTGATGAGAACACAGGGAGCCGGAGAATCCGGCAGGAGAGCACTTCATGACCGCCCAACTCACCTCTGTCCAACCTGATCAGCGCCACCTGAGCGAAAAGGCTCGGCGTCTGCTGGAAGCCCATGACCGCGAGGTTTCGCGCAATGCGCCTTCCACCCGGTCGCCCGACGCTTACTGACCACAGGGTTGCCGTATGATCTGACGCATCGGTTGCGCCCGAGCACCGGCGCGCGCCATCCTCCCGCTTTTCCGCGGTGCAAGGCGCGGCCTCATCGCGCTTGCATTTGCACCTTCGCGCGGCTAGCAGAGAGCCCGCATCGAGAGGAGCAGCCGATGGACGATCTGCGCGAGAAATATATCCGCCTCATAGCCGAGGCCGGAGATGAAGCCGCCCTCGAAGATCTTCGTGTGCAGGCTGTTGGCAAGAAGGGTGAAATTTCGCTGCGCATGCGCGAATTGGGCCGCATGACCGCCGAAGAGCGGCAGGTCGCGGGCCCCGCGCTGAATGCGCTGAAAGATGAGATCAATGCAGCGCTCGCCGCCAAGAAGGCCGCGCTTGCGGATGCCGCACTCGATGAACGGCTGCGCACCGAATGGCTGGATGTCACCCTGCCGGGCCGGCCGCGCCGCATGGGCACGATCCACCCGATCAGTCAGGTGACCGAAGAGGTCACTGCGATCTTCGCCGATATGGGCTTTGCGGTTGCCGAAGGCCCGCAGATCGAAAGCGACTGGTACAATTTCGACGCGCTCAACATCCCCGGCCATCACCCCGCCCGCGCCGAGATGGACACATTCTACACCACCCGCGCCGAGGAAGACGACCGCCCGCCCCATGTGCTGCGCACCCATACCTCGCCGGTGCAGATCCGCACGATGCAGGCGCAGGGCGCGCCGTTGCGGGTCATCGCGCCGGGGCGCGTCTATCGCGCGGATTATGACCAGACACATACGCCGATGTTCCACCAGGTCGAGGGGCTGGCGATTGACCGCGATATTTCCATGGCCAATCTCAAATGGTGCCTTGAGGAATTCGTGAAGGCCTTCTTCGAGGTGGACGCGGTGGAGCTGCGTTTCCGCGCCTCGCATTTTCCCTTCACCGAGCCATCGGCCGAGGTGGATATCCGCTGCTCGTGGCAGGATGGCACCCTCAAGATCGGCGAGGGGGATGACTGGCTGGAGATCCTGGGCTCGGGCATGGTGCATCCCAAGGTGCTGCAGGCAGGCGATATCGACCCGGAACAATGGCAGGGCTTCGCCTTCGGCATGGGGATCGACCGGATCGCGATGCTGAAATACGGCATCCCCGATCTGCGCGCGTTCTTCGATTCAGACCTGCGCTGGCTGCGACATTACGGCTTCGCCGGGCTCGATGTGCCTACATTGCATGGCGGGCTCAGCCGCTGAAGAATGAGCGGGGCTGCAAAAGCGAAGGAAACTGGTCTTCTCGCTCTTCCTATACGGCAAGAGAAGGGTGGCGCCCGGCCCTGGGTGGGCGCCTTGGTACGCTGGGGAGACGGCGCTTTATGGCAGCCAAAACCTTCTGACCGTTGTGCCATTTGCAACGTTGCAATGCGCCCTCCCCGTTTTGCCGAAGGCAAACCTGCGGTTTGACGGGCGAGGATGTTCGTCGGGGAAACTGCCCCCCGGGCGAGAGTGAGGCACTTTTCAGCAGGCTGCTAGTGTTCGCCACCTGACAAAAAGTTCCGCAATGCGAGGCGCGGGGCAGAAATGCAAACCTTGCGGACGGTAGCACCTTCTTTCTCCTTCGCCCGGACTCAAGGCGCTTCAGCGCCGCCGGGC
>SLDH01000256.1 GCA_007125415.1 Roseovarius sp. | reverse complement strand
CTCGGGCGTGCCCATGCGACGGGCAGGGATCTGGGCGTTGACCCTCGCCTTTTGCTCGTCGCTCAACTTGTCGGTCATCGGCGTGGCGATGAAGCCGGGCGCCACGGCATTGGCCGTGATGTCGCGGCTGGCGACCTCGGCAGCGATGGATTTCGTCAGCCCCACCAACCCGGCCTTGGCGGCGGCATAATTGGCCTGCCCGGCATTGCCCGTGGCGCCCACCACGGATGAGATGTTGATGATCCGCCCCCAGCGCGCCTTCATCATCGGGCGCATCACGCCCCGGCAGAGCCGCATCGTGGCGGTGAGATTCACGTCGATCACGCTCTGCCAGTCCTCATCCGACATGCGCATGAATATCTGGTCCCGCGTGATGCCGGCATTGTTGACCAGAATATCCACGCCCCCCATGGCCTCCGCCGCCGCCTTCGGAAGCGCCTCGACAGCAGCCGCATCGGAAAGATTGCAAGGCAGCACATGGGCGCGCGCGCCAAGCTCTGCCGCCAGCGCCTCGAGCGGCGCCTGGCGTGTGCCGCTCAGGCCCACCGTGGCGCCCGCTCCGTGCAGCGCGGTGGCGATCGCCCCGCCGATGCCGCCCGATGCGCCTGTGACCAGCGCGCTCTTGCCTGTCAGATCAAACATGCTTTCTCACTCCTTCAAACCAGTGCCGCAGCGGCGCGGGCCACATCTTCAGGTGAGCCCACGGCCTCGACCGCGATCGTGCGATCAATGCGGCGGATCATTCCCGACAGCGCCTTGCCCGCTCCGATCTCCCATGTTTCGCGCACGCCTTGCGCGGCCATGTATCCGACACTCTCGCGCCAGCGCACCGCACCCGTCACCTGCTCAACGAGCAGGGCGCGGATCTCGTCGGGCGCGCTCACCGCCTCGGCGCGCACATTCGCCACCAGCGGGACGGCAGGCGCATTGAACGGGACCTCGGCCAGCGCCGCCGCCATCGCCTCGGCGGCCGGGGCCATCAGGGCACAATGAAAAGGCGCGCTCACCGGCAGCATCATCGCGCGCTTCGCGCCGCGCGCGCGGGCCAGTTCCGCGGCGCGCTCGACCGCGCCTGCATGGCCCGAGATGACAACCTGTCCGGGGTCATTGTCATTGGCCGCCTGGCAGACCTCGCCTTCCGCTGCCTCTTCGGCAATCGCGCGCACCGCCTCCAGATCAAGCCCGAGGATCGCCGCCATCGCGCCCACCCCCACCGGCACCGCCTCCTGCATCGCAGCGCCCCGGACGCGCAGCAGGCGCGCCGTATCGCCGAGGCTCAGTGCTCCGGCGGCGGCCAGGGCGGAATATTCCCCCAGCGAGTGCCCGGCCACATAATCCACCTTGTCGAGCGTCACCCCTTCGGCTTGAAGCGCGCGCAGGGCGGCCAGCGAGGTGGCCATGAGTGCGGGCTGCGCGTTCTCGGTCAGGGTCAGCTTTTCCTGCTCTCCCTCCCAGATCAGCGCGGAGAGATTTTCACCCAGTGCGTCATCCACTTCATCAAAGACGGCGCGGGCCTGCGGGTAGGCATCGGCCAACGCCTTGCCCATGCCGATGGTCTGGGCACCCTGCCCCGGAAATACGAATGCTCGGCTCACCTGTGCTGCTCCCTCAATTTCGTGGGCTCCGGGATAACGCGCAACGCGGGCAGAGGCAACGCCTGCACGGATGCAGGGCAATTGTGCAGGCTGCGCCATTGCCGCGCGAGGCCGATCGCGCCATGTACTGCGCAACAGCAGAAGGAGGTATGTGATGCCCGCCCTGAGCAATTCCGACCGTGGCTATGGCGCCGTGACAAAGGTGTTTCACTGGCTCATGGCCCTGCTGATCCTTGCGATGATCCCGCTCGGCCTTGTGGCCGAAAACCTCGCCCACGCCATCGAGACAGGCACGCGCACTGCCGATCAGGCGACCGTCAACCGCACCATGCTCCTGTTTTCGCTCCACAAGACCGTGGGGGTGGCTCTCTTCTTTCTGGCGCTTGCGCGCATCGGCTGGGCCATCAGCCAGCCAAAGCCCGGCCTGATCAATGGCGACAAGCCGGTCGAGGCCTTCGCCGCCAGCACCGTTCACTGGCTGCTTTACGGCTCGCTTCTGCTGGTGCCATTGAGCGGCTGGGCGCATCACGCGGCAACGACAGGGTTCGCGCCCATCTGGTGGCCCTTCGGGCAATCCCTGCCCTTCGTGCCAAAAGACGACACCTGGGCCGAAACGGCAAGCACCCTGCACAACCTGTTCATGTATGTTCTCGCGGCCGCGCTCGTCCTGCATATCGCCGGGGCGCTCAAACATCATGTGATAGATGATGATGCCACGTTGCGCCGGATGCTGCCCGGCGCGGCGCAGGGCGTGGCAACCGCACGCCAGCCGGGACATGCAGCGCCACTGCTGGCCGCGCTCGTCATTTGGCTGGGTGTTCTGGGCGCGGCGGCCGCCGCCGGATGGTTTCCGCTTTTGCTCCGATCAGAGGCGCCTGTCACCAGCCTGTCGGCCGAGGGCGGCAACTGGCAGGTCGAGCAGGGAAGCCTTGGGATCGTCGTCGTCCAGGGCGGCTCGGAGGTCACGGGCAGCTTCTCGGACTGGAGCGCGCAGATCCAGTATGCCGAGACATCCGATGAGAACGGCAAGCATGGCGAGGTCATGGTCGATATTCATACCGGCACGCTGACGCTGGGCTCGGTCACCTCGCAGGCCCTCGGATCGGGCTATCTGGAAAGCACGGCGCATCCGCTGGCGCGGTTCGAGGCGGAGATCCTGCGCCGCGATGGCGAGCTCTGGGCCGTCGGTGACCTGACCATCCGGGAAAGCGTCGTTCCCGTCGAGATGCCCTTCACACTCGGGATCGAGGGCGACATCGCCGAGGCGCGCGGCAGCGTCACCGTGGACCGGCGCGATTTCAGCATCGGGATGGATGTGACCGATGAAAGCTCGCTGCGATTCGATGTCGATATCAGGTTCGAGCTGACAGCAGAGCGGCGCGAGGGAACGTAAGCGCGCTTACCCGGCCATTTCCGCCTTCTCGGCCAGCATGAGCCACTCGTCTTCGGCCGCCTCCAGCGCCTGTTGCCGGGCGGTCAGAGCCTCCGTCGCTTTGCGGAACTTCACCGGCTCGCGGGTGAAAAGCTCGGGATCCGACAACAGTTCCTCGAGCTTGCCGATTTCGGCCTGCAGGCGCTCCATCTCCGCAGGCAGCGCCTCAAGCCTGTGTTTCTGGGCAAAACTGAGGCGCGCATCGCTCTTCTTGCCTGCAGGTTTGGGCGTTTCGGTGACGGGTTTTCGCGCCGCCTGTGCCTCGCCTTCAGGTGGCGGCCTTTGCGCCACGTAGTCCGACCAGCCGCCGGCATAGACCGTGCTGCGCCCGCCGCCCTCCATCGCCACGGTCTGTGTCACGACACGATCCAGAAAATCGCGGTCATGGCTGACCAGAAGCACCGTGCCCGCATAGTCATCCAGCAATTCCTGCAAGAGATCGAGCGTTTCGATATCGAGATCATTGGTCGGCTCGTCGAGCACCAGCAGGTTGCTTTCCCTCGCCATCAGCTTCGCCAGCAAGAGCCGCGCCTTTTCCCCGCCTGAAAGCGAGCGGACGGGCGCGCGTGCCTGACGTTCATCAAAGAGGAAATCCTTGAGATAGCCGACCACATGGCGCGGCGTCCCGCGAACCATGACCTGATCGGCCTGCCCGGACACCCGCATCAGCGGATCGCCGGTCAGGTTCTCCCACAGGCTCGCGTCATGATCGAGCCGCGCGCGGG
>SLDH01000393.1 GCA_007125415.1 Roseovarius sp. | reverse complement strand
GAACCTGGAAAAGGTGGTTTGAGCTTTCAGGGCTCAGGTCCACCAACGTTCCAATCTGAAAGACTGTCATCGAGCTCGGCCTTGTTCGTGCGAAGGGCGAGGCTGGCTTGCTCGTAGGGCAAGTGCCGGACCTGTCGCAGGATGCCCAGGCCGCGATCGCCCCGGGCGGAGATGAATCCGACCTGGCGCGACATGCCGAATTGACGCCACATCACGGCCAATATGTGGAATTCCCGCCGGGCGGGCCGCTTTGCTCTGGTCAGCCTGTGGAGAAACTGCCAGTTTTCGTGCTGTCGAACGAAAGGGGAGGCGGATCAGCGCATGGTCGATCTTTGGCAGGGCTTGTCACAGGCGTTCTGGCTTGTGATTACCGCCGATGAAACATTGGTCGAGATTGCCCTGCGCTCGCTGCGGATCACGCTGTCCGCGCTGGTGCTGGCCTGTCTGATCGCCCTGCCTCTGGCGGCCTTTCTCGCGGTGCGGCGGTTTCGCTACAGGCGTTTCGTGATCGCCGTGCTCAATGCGCTGATGGGCCTGCCGCCGGTGGTGGTGGGGCTTGTCGTTTACATCCTGCTGTCGCGCTCGGGCCCGCTTGGGGCGCTTGGCCTGCTCTTCACGCCCACGGCGATGATCATCGCGCAGATGATCATCATCGTGCCGCTCATCGCCAGTATCGCGCATCAATCCCTGCGCGATCTGTGGCACGATTATCATGATCTGCTGATCTCCATGAATGTCACGCAGACGCAGAAGATGATGACGCTTCTGTGGGATGCCCGGCGCGCCCTGCTCACAGCGGCACTGGCCGGGTTCGGGCGTGGCATCGGCGAGGTGGGGGCGATCATGATCGTGGGTGGCAATATCGACAATGTCACCCGCGTTCTGACCACCGCCATCGCGCTGGAGACCGGCAAGGGGCAGTTCTCGCTGGCTCTGGCGCTGGGTTTCGTGCTGATCGCGCTTGCGCTGGCGGTCAATCTCGCCATCCACGGGCTGAGCCGTACCGAGCGGGAGGGGCGGTGGTGAGCGCGGTCTTTCCTCTCAAGGTCAGCGGCGCGCTTACCCGGCACAAGGGCAAGGTGCTGGTCGGGCCCGTCGATCTGGAGCTTGACGGCGCGGGCACCTGCGTTGTGCTCGGCCCCAACGGATCGGGCAAGACAACGCTTCTGCGTATGTTGCACGGCATCGCGCGGCTGCATGGCGGCACGATCAACTGGGCCTGCGGGACCGAGGCGGCGCGCAATGCGCAGGCCTTCGTGTTTCAACAGCCGGTGATGCTGCGCCGGTCCGTTCTGGACAATCTGATCTATCCCTTGCGGTTGCGTGGCGTGCCGCGCCATGAGGCCCGGCAGAAGGCCGGGGAATGGGCCGCGCGTGCCGGGTTGACCGGGATGCTGGAACGCGAGGCGACCGTTCTGTCGGGCGGGGAGAGGCAGAAACTGGCCCTTGCGCGCGCCCTGATGGGTGACCCGGCACTCGTTTTTCTGGATGAACCCAGCGCATCGCTGGACGGGCGGGCAACCCGCGAGATCGAAGAAATCCTGACCACATCCAGTGCGGCGGGCACACGCTTCATTCTCGCCACTCACGACATGGGACAGGCGCGCAGACTTGCCTCGCGCGTGATCTTCCTGTTGGCTGGCAAGGTCCATGAAAGCGGCCCGGCGGAGGCGTTTTTCGCGGGGCCGATCACGCCTGAGGCGCGCGCCTTCCTCAAGGGAGATATCGTGGAATGAGGCACAGGCTCATCCTTGCACTCGGGGCGATCCTGCTGGCGGGTAAGGCGCAGGCGGCGGACATGATGCGCATGGCTGTGACCACGTCGTTTCACAATTCCGGCCTCTCCGATGTGTTGCTGCCCGCGATACGCGAGGATCTGGGCCTTGAGGTGCAGTTGCTTGTCGTCGGGACGGGGCAGGCGCTCAAGCTGGGGCAGGCCGGTGATGTGGATGCGATTCTGGTGCATTCCAGAGCGGCGGAGGAGGCGTTCGTGGCCGAAGGCCATGGCACGCATCGGCGCGAGATCATGTATAATGATTTCGTGCTGATCGGCCCGGATGACGATCCTGCCGGGCTGTCGCAGGCGGCGGATGTGCTGCAGGGCCTGCGAAGGATCGCCGGCGCGGAGGCCACTTTCGTCAGCCGTGGCGATCTGAGCGGCACGCATAACCGGGAGCTGGACCTCTGGGCCGCTGCCGATCTTGAGCCTGAGGGTTTCGGGCGCTGGTACAACGCGGTGGGTGCCGGGATGGGGGCAGCGCTCAACACCGCGTCGGGCATGGGGGCCTATATCCTGTCGGACCGCGCAAGCTGGCTCAATTTCGGCAACAAGGGCAATCTGGTGATGCTTCATTCGGGCGATCCGTTCCTCTTCAACCAATATGCCTATCTGCCCGTGAACCCCGACCGTCACAGGCATGTGAAACATGATCTGGCCCTGAGGCTCGAGCACTGGATGACCGGCGAGAGGGCACGCGATCTGATCAACGGGCATATGATCGACGGTCAGATGCTTTTCGTGTTCAACGCGACGGACCCGGGGTAGAGCCTGCGCGGCCGGCTTCAGATGTTGTCGGGGCGAAAGCCCAGGGCCTTTTCCTGTTTGCGCGCATGGCGCACGGTGTCGGCGCGGCGCTTGCGGCCCTGACGCTCGGCGCGGGCCTGTGCGATGTTGCGCATGAATTCGGCCAGAGGGGCGGGCAGGCGGCCGCGCCGCCCCGCGCTGAACCATCTCACGGCACGTAGAAGATCGGGCACCATGTCGGTGAAAAGCGCATCCTCGAGCGAGACGATGGCCGCGGCGCTGCCGCGCTGCCCCTGCCGGCCCGTGCGCCCGATCAACTGCCGGTCGATGCGCGAGGCGCTGTGAAACTCCGTCAGGATCACATGCAGCCCGCCCCGTGCCTCCACCTCGGGAGGCACCGGGATGTCGGTGCCGCGCCCGGCCATGTTGGTGGCAACGGTGATGCGCCCCGGCAAGCCCGCAGCGGCGATGATGGCGGCCTCATCGGCATCCTGCCTTGCGTTGAGCACAACCGGCGAGAGGCTTGCCGCCACGAGCCCGGCGGCGACCGTTTCGGAGGCGGTGATCGAGCGCGTGCCGATCAACACCGGGCGTCCCTGAGCGGTGATGCGGGCCGTCTCCTGCGTGACGGCGGCCCAGCGCCGGGCCGCGCTGCCGTAGAGCCGGGTGCGCGCCACGCGGCGGCGGCCCCGGCGGTGGGTCGGCAGGAGCAGCACCTGGCGGCCATGGGCAAGGCAAAGCTCCCGTGCGACGGAGGCTGCGGTCCCGGTCATGCCGGCAAACCAGAGATAGCGCGCAAAGAAGGTCTGATAGGTGATCTGTGCCAGTGTCTCGCGCGTGGCGGACCGCTCCAGCCGCTCCTTGGCCTCCACCATCTGGTGCAGACCGCTTTGCCATTGCCGGTCGGCCATGATGCGCCCGGTGAATTCATCGACCAGCGCAAGGCCGTCATCGGTGAGGGTGTAGTGCTCGTCGCGCTGGTAGAGATGCAGCGCGGCCAGCGCCTGTGTCAGCGCCTCGCGCCGGGCAAGCTCGGGCACAAGGGCCGGCACGGGCGGCACCAGAGCGGCGAGAATCTCCTCCACGGGCGGCAGAAGCTTCACCCGGCGTGCGCGGCGGTCGAGGGTGAAATGCAGGTCTTCGTCAAGCGTCGCGGCCAGCACCAGCATCACCTCGTCGGCGGCGCGCGCCGCGTCTCCGCCCGGGCGCTCGGCGGTGATGATGAGCGGGGTCT
>SLDH01000400.1 GCA_007125415.1 Roseovarius sp. | reverse complement strand
CAGCAAGTGCTTTGGCGCGGCATACCCCTCAAGACGTTCGGTGCCGCCGTCTATGCCAAGCCCGAATTTGTCTCCACCAAACCCATCCGCGATTTCTTCGCCGGGTCCGAGCGCCCCGACCAGAAGGCCTACAAGGATTACCGGCGATACCTGCTGGAGACCAGCCAACTCCCGGGCGGCTATTACTCCTCGCGCGGTCGCCGGCAATTGCTGCGTCAGGCGGTTGATATGATGCTGGCCCAAGAGGATCCGTATGATGCCCTGAAATCCGGGACCGCGGCACCAAGGCAACAGTTAAGGGTCGTTCCCTGACGGGGTTTTCTGCGAAGCTGGATTTTCCAATGGGATTCTTCTACCCTGAAGAAAAAAGCTGAGGCAGAACATCAGGTCGAGGAGACCGAGCAGTGAAAATCAGACAAAGCAGATGGGCGCGGTTTGCCGCCCTCTTGGCCGTGGTTGGCATCGTAGGTGCCTGCGGCGCAATTCCCCGTCCCGGGCCCAGCAAGAGCCAGATCTATGCAGGCTCGGTGCAGCGCGCCGGCGACGCCTTTGTCGTGGATGTCAATGACAGGGTCACCCGCGCCACGGCGGTGCAACCGGCGCTGGGCTTCACCGAAAGTTTTTTGCGCGCCGGACAGGTAGGCTCCGACACGATCCAGCCCGGCGATACGCTGGGCATCACGATCTGGGAAAATGTGGATGACGGGCTTCTGGTGATGGAAGGTGCCAATGCCGCCGTTCTCGAGGAAGTGCAGGTTGACGGATCAGGCTTCATCTTCATCCCCTATGCGGGCCGGATCCGTGCGGCGGGCAACTCACCGGAGGCGATCCGCAGGATCATCACAGGCAAGCTGGAAGATCAGACACCCGATCCACAGGTGGAGGTGCGCAGGCTGGCCGGCGATGGCGCCACCGTCTCGCTGCTGGGGGATGTCTCGGCGCAAGGGGTCTATCCGATCGAGCGCCCGACGCGGACCTTGTCCTCCATGTTGTCTCGCGCCGGTGGCGTTGCCATCCCGCCCGAAGTCGCGCAGGTGACTGTCATTCGCGGCGATCAGAGCAGCAAGGTCTGGTTTCAGGACATCTTCCGCCATCCGCAGTTCGATATCGCCCTGCGCGGTGGTGACAAGATCCTCGTCGAGGAAGACAGCCGCGCCTTCACCGCCCTCGGGGCCACCGGCACCCAGGCACGCGTGCCCTTCGAAGGCCTGACCCTCAGCGCAATCGAAGCGATTGCCCGGGTGGGTGGCCTCTCGGCCACCAGCGCCGATCCGACGGGGGTCTTCATTCTGCGAAATGAACCGGCCGAGATCGCCAATGTCGTCATGGGCCGCGACGATCTGCAAGGGGCGCAACGCCTTGTCTATGTGCTTAACCTCACCCAACCCAACGGCATGTTCAAGGCCCGTGACTTTGCAGTGCGCGATGGCGACACACTTTATGTGACCGAGGCACCGTTCACACAATGGAGCCGTGTGATCTCGGCGCTGATCGGCACGCTCGGTGTGGTGGACACCGTTTCCTCAACAGGCGACACGCTGGGCCTTTGATGACACCGCCCCCTTCCGGGGCCAACCCCGCCGGGCAGGCTGCCCGGCGGGTTTTCCATTTCAACGCCGGCTTCCTGCGTCAGCGGCGCATCCGGCGGATCATGGCGCTCGCCGGCTACAAGCTGCGCCTCGGCTGGCCCGAAGGCGATGCTCTGATCGCGGTCTGGGGGCACAGCCCCTATGCGCGGCGCGGTGAGGCCATGGCAGACCGTACCGGCGCGGCGTTGATCCGGCTCGAGGATACCTGGCTGCGCTCGGTTCATCCCGGGCGTGCCGGTGCCCCGCCAATGGGGCTGCTGATCGACCACAGGGGCGTGCATTTCGATGCCACCAGCCCTTCGGATATCGAAACCCTGCTGGCCACGCACCCGCTGGATGATACCGCCCTGCTTGACCGTGCCCGCGGCGCGATTGCCCGCCTCCGGGAAGCGCATCTAAGCAAATACAACGCCTTTCTGCCCGATGCCCCCTGCCCCGAGCCGGGCTATGTGCTGGTGCTCGACCAGACCCGCGGGGATGCCTCGGTCACCCATGGGGGCGCCGATGCCAACAGCTTTCGCGAGATGCTCTACTACGCGCAGGAAGAGAACCCGGGCGCGCGCATCCTGATCAAGACCCACCCCGAAACCGCCGCAGGCCACCGGCCGGGCTATTTCAGCGCCAGCGACGGGTCCGACCGCATCCGCCTGATCAGCGATCCGGTCAGCCCCTGGGCGCTCATGGAGGGGGCCATCGCCGTCTATACCGTCTCCTCCGGCATGGGGTTCGAGGCCATCTTCGCTGGCCACAAGCCGCATGTGTTCGGCCGGCCCTTCTATGCGGGCTGGGGCCTGACCGAGGATCGCCACCCGCTTGCCATGCCGCGCCGGGGCCGCCGCCTGACCCGCGCGCAGATCTTCGCGGCAGCGATGCTGCTTTATCCGGTCTGGTATGATCCGCATCACGACCGGCTCTGCCCGCTGGAGGATGCCATCGCCAATCTCGAGGCCGAGACGCGCGCCTGGCGCGAGGATCATCAGGGCTGGGTCGCCTCCGGCATGCGGCTCTGGAAGCGCGCGCCCCTGCAGCGCTTCTTCGGCGCGCAGGGCAAGCGGATCCGTTTCAGCGAGGCAATGTCGCAAGATGACAGCCGCAAGCAGATGATCTGGGCCAGCAAGGCGCCGCCCGATACACGCGCGGTGCGCGTCGAGGATGGTTTCTTGCGCTCACGCGGGCTTGGCGCGGCGCTTGTGCCGCCCCTCTCGCTCATCTGCGATGATCTCGGCATCTACTATGACCCCACCCGAGAAAGCCGGCTAGAGCGGCTCATCGCTCTGCGCGCGACGCTGCGCCCCGATCAGGTCCGCCGCGCCGAAAAACTCACCCGGCGGCTCGTCGCCCTGCATCTGTCGAAATACAATCTCGGTGGTGCCGTGCCCGACCTGCCCGAGGGGCACCGGGTGCTGGTCGCGGGCCAGGTCGAGGATGACGCCTCGATCCGCCTCGGCGCCGGCACAATCCGCACGAATCTGGCCCTGCTGGAACGTGCCCGCGCCGACAATCCGCAAGCGGTGATCCTCTACAAGCCCCATCCGGATGTGGAAGCCGGCCTGCGCGAGGGCGCGGTTCCGGCTGCGGCCCTGGCCGATCTGGCTGATCTCGTGCTGCATCAGAGCGACCCTGCCGCCCTGCTGGAAACGGTGCAGGAGGTCTGGACGATGACCTCGCTTCTGGGCTTCGAGGCGCTCCTGCGCGGGGTGCGCGTCACCACCACGGGCGCGCCATTTTATGCCGGCTGGGGCCTCACCCGCGATCTGGGATCCATCCCCGAACGCCGCCGCGCCCGGCCCGGGCTCCTGGGGCTCACCCATGCCGCTCTCATAGATTATCCGCGCTATGTCGATCCTCGCACAGGCGCACCCTGCCCCGTGGAGGTGGCGCTCGACCGGCTGGCCAGCGGCGACGTGCCCCGCCCGGGCGCCGCCAACCGGCTCCTCTCGAAACTGCAGGGCCTCTTTGCCTCCCAAGCCCATCTCTGGCGATAGCGTGCCCCCAGCACTAACAGGCTGCTGAAAAAGAGCACCGACTGGAACCTTGCAGGGACGCTGTTCTTCTCCCATGGCCGGGTCGATGCGCAGAGGGATGCGCCCGACCCTGGGGGGCGCTTCCCCACGCTCGGGCTGCGGTGCTTTATGGTCGCCAGATACTTCCGAGCGTTGAGCTTTTCGCAACGTCGCAATGCGCCT
>SLDH01000380.1 GCA_007125415.1 Roseovarius sp. | reverse complement strand
GATGGCCGTGAAGCCCGGCGACCGTGTGCTCTTTGGCAAATGGTCGGGCACCGACGTCACGATCAATGGTGAGGAACTCATGATCATGAAGGAATCCGACATCTTGGGGATCATGGATGCGAAGGTCGTCGCGAAAGCGGCCTGAACCCATTGTGATTCATCCCTTCAATCCGAGACATCAGGAGCTGACAAATGGCTAAAGACATCAAGTTCAACACCGACGCACGCAATCGCATGCTCAAGGGCGTCAACGCCCTTGCGAACGCGGTCAAGGTGACGCTCGGCCCCAAGGGACGCAACGTCGTCATCGCCAAAAGCTACGGCTCCCCCCGCATCACCAAGGACGGCGTCACCGTCGCCAAGGAGATCGAGTTCGAGGACAAGTTCGAAAACATGGGCGCGCAGATGGTGAAAGAAGTTGCCCAGCGTACCAACGACGAGGCCGGAGACGGCACCACCACCGCCACGGTTCTCGCCCAAGCCATCATCAAGGAAGGCATGAAATCGGTCGCCGCGGGCATGAATCCGATGGACCTCAAGCGCGGCATCGACATGGCAACCGCAAAAGTGGTCGCGGCGATCGTCGCGGCGGCGCGCGACGTGTCCGACAGCGCCGAAGTGGCGCAGGTCGGCACCATCTCCGCCAATGGCGAGGCCGAGATCGGCCAGCAGATCGCGGATGCGATGCAGAAGGTCGGCAACGAGGGTGTCATCACCGTCGAGGAAAACAAGGGACTTGAAACCGAGACCGACGTGGTCGAGGGCATGCAGTTCGATCGTGGCTATCTGAGCCCCTATTTCGTCACCAATTCCGACAAGATGACCGTCGAGCTGGAAGACTGCCTGATCCTGCTGCACGAAAAGAAGCTCTCGTCGCTGCAGCCCATGGTGCCGCTGCTCGAAAGCGTGATCCAGTCACAAAAGCCGCTGCTGATCATCGCCGAGGATGTCGAAGGCGAAGCGCTGGCCACACTCGTGGTCAACAAGCTGCGCGGTGGCCTGAAGATTGCCGCTGTCAAGGCGCCGGGCTTTGGTGATCGTCGCAAGGCGATGCTGCAGGACCTCGCGATCCTGACCGGTGGTCAGGTGATCTCCGAGGATCTGGGCATGAAGCTCGAGTCGGTCACCATCGACATGCTGGGCTCGGCCAAGAAGGTGCAGATCACCAAGGACGAGACCACGGTGGTCGATGGCGCCGGTGAGAAAGCGGAGATCGAGGCACGGGTTGCGCAGATCCGCAACCAGATCGAGGAAACCACCTCGGATTACGACCGCGAGAAGCTCCAGGAGCGCGTAGCCAAGCTGGCCGGCGGTGTGGCCGTGATCCGCGTGGGCGGCATGACCGAAACCGAGGTGAAAGAGCGCAAGGACCGTGTGGATGACGCGCTGAACGCCACACGCGCCGCGGTGCAGGAAGGCATTGTCGTGGGCGGTGGCGTCAGCCTCGTTCAGGGGGCGAAGGCACTCGATGGACTGCAAGGCGTGAACAGCGACCAGAATGCAGGCATCGCGATCGTGCGCAAGGCCCTCGAAGCGCCGCTGCGTCAGATCGCGGAGAATGCAGGCGTCGACGGTTCGGTCGTGGCGGGCAAGATCCGTGAGTCGGAGGACATGAAGTTCGGCTACAACGCACAGACCGATGAATATGGCGACATGTTCAAATTCGGTGTGATCGACCCGGTGAAGGTCGTGCGTCATGCGCTGCAGGACGCCTCTTCGATTGCCGGCCTGCTGATCACCACCGAAGCGATGGTGGCCGACAAGCCGCAGAAGGAAGGCGCTGGTGGCGCTGGCGGCGGCATGCCCGACATGGGCGGCATGGGCGGCATGATGTAAGCGCCCGGAGCGGAATCTGAGACAGGAGGGCCGCCTTTCGGGGCGGCCCTTTTTCGTGCGGCAGCCCTGCCTTGGCAGGTGCCAGGTGCGCGACAGGAGACGGGAGCCTCCGGCGGGAGTATTTTTTGCAAAATGAAGCCGATGATCGCTCGGCGCTTGCGCGGGCCTGATCCTGGCCCTAACACGAGCGGTATGAAACTGCTTTTTCTGGGCGATGTGATGGGGCGTGCGGGGCGCCGTGCCATTACCGAAAGGCTGCCGGCGCTGCGTGCGGAATGGCAGCTTGATTTCGTTGTGGTCAATGGCGAGAACGCCACCAGCGGGGTGGGTTTGAACGCCGCTCATGCACGCGATCTGCTGGAGGCGGGCGCGGATTGTCTGACCCTGGGCGATCATGCTTTCGACCAGAAGGACATGCTCACCTTCATTGAGCGCGAGCCGCGCATCCTGCGGCCGCTGAACTATGCCAAGGCCGCGCCGGGCCGCGGGCACCGTGTCTTTTCAGACGGGCGCGGGCGCAAGGTGCTGGTGGCGCAGGTTCTGGGGCAGGTTTTCATGAAGCGGGCTTTCGATGACCCTTTCTCGGCGATTGATGCGGCGCTGCGCGCGCATCCGCTGGGGGGGATGGTGCAGGCAGCGATCGTGGATGTGCATTGCGAGGCCACAAGCGAGAAGATGGCGATGGGCCATTTCTGCGCCGGCCGGGCAAGCCTTGTGGTGGGCACCCATACTCACGTTCCGACCGGCGACGCGCAGATCCTGCCCGGCGGCACCGCCTTTCAGGCGGATGCGGGCATGTGCGGCGATTATCTGAGTGTGATCGGCATGGATGCGGCCGAGCCGATGCGCCGCTTCGTGACCGGCATGGGCAAGGAGCGCTTCACCCCCGCCATGGGCGAGGCCACCCTATCGGGCGTCTATGTGGAGACCGATGATGCCACCGGCATGGCGCAGGTGGTGAGGATGGTCCGCCTCGGCGGCCGACTGGAGCCCGCGACACCATGAAAGCCAACCTTTCGCTCTACCTGCTTCTGCTCGGTCTTGGCGCGGGGTGGGGGGTGACCATCCCGCTGGCCAAGATCGCAGTGAGCACCGGGCATCAGCCGCTGGGGCTGGTTTTCTGGCAACTCGTTGTCATGGCGGTGTTTCTGGCGGCTGTCATTCTGGGGATGGGCAAGCGACTGGTGCTGGCGCGGCGGCATCTGAAGCTTTTTGCAATGGTGGCCCTGATGGGGGCCGTGTTGCCTGATTTCTTCTATTACCTGTCGGCGATCCATCTCTCGGGCGGAGTGATGTCGATCCTTGCCTCCACATCGCCGATGTTTTCCTTGCCGATTGCCCTGATGCTGGCGAACGAGAGTTATGATCCGAGACGACTGATGGGGCTTGTCTTCGGATTTGCGGGCATCCTGCTGCTGGTCGGGCCCGAGGCGAGCCTGCCGGAAGGGACGGCTGCCTTTTATGTAATGATCGCCCTGCTGGCGCCGGCGCTTTATGCCACGGAGGGCAATCTGGTGATGAAATGGGGGACACAGGGCCTCGATCCGATACAGGTGGTCTTCGGGGCGGCGTTCACCGGCATGTTCTTTTCCGCGCCTCTGGCGCTGGCGAGCGGGCAATGGGTCAACCCGCTGGCCGCTTTCGGCGCGGCAGAGACCGCGCTTGTTGCGGGGGCGGCGCTGAATGCGCTGATCTATTCGCTCTATGTGGGGCTGGTGGGCAAGGCGGGATCGGTCTTCGTGTCGCAATCGGCTTATCTCGTCACCGCGTTCGGGGTCGTTTCGTCGATGGTCATGCTGGGCGAGCGCTATTCGATCTGGGTCTGGCTGGCCTTCGGGACGATGATGCTGGGCATGTTTCTCGTGCAGCCGCGCGCGGCGCGGCCTATTGTTCCGGCACGGGTCATCGAAAAGCATGAGCCGGACGATGATGCGGGCGACTGGCCATGATCGAATTG
>SLDH01000267.1 GCA_007125415.1 Roseovarius sp. | reverse complement strand
ATCGAAGACACGAATTCCGCCAATGATGTCGTTCTCTACATGAAGGGCACGAAATCCATGCCGCAATGCGGTTTTTCCAGCCGCGTGGCCGGTGTCCTCAATTTCATGGGGGTGGAATTTGCCGATGTGAACGTGCTGGAAGACGAGAACATCCGTCAGGGCATCAAGGATTACTCGGACTGGCCCACGGTCCCCCAGCTTTACGTGAAGGGGGAGTTCGTCGGGGGGTGCGATATCGTCACCGAGATGACCCTGTCGGGCGAGCTGGACAGCCTGTTCGAAGAAAAGGGCGTCAGCTTCGACAAGGACGCCGCCGACAAGATCCGCGAAGCCAATGCCTGATCGGGGCTGAGTTTCATCATCTCTGCGCGAACTGGCTCAGCCAGCGGTCCAGACGCTCCGCGTTGACGTCCATATCCGACTGGCCGAATCGCAGGCGGCTGTAAAGTTCGATCTGCTTGTCGCTAAGGCGCATGGTGGTGTAATCGGGAAAGCCCCAAAGCTGGGAACGGGTCACATAGGTGATCTTCCCGTCCTCCAGCGATCCGGCCAGAACGCGCGTGCGCGGCTCGGCGCGGATAATCGCATCAAGCCGCGCCAGCCCGTCTTCGCCCGCGCCCACAACACGCATCGCCCCGCCGGCCAGATCACGCTCGGTGATCGCCTCGGGCATGGCGTGCCAGGTATCCGGGTCCGACGGTGCCAGCCGCACATAAAGCCCGAAAGGCACGATGACGAGCGCAAGAACAAGCGCGATTCCGATAACCCAGTTCATCGCTCATCGCCGCGCCGGGTCCAGCCCCAGAGGCTGGCCAGTTCCATCACCACATGGGCGCCCGCCACGGCTGTTGCGCCGCTCACATCATATTGCGGCGATACTTCCACGATATCACCGCCCACCATGTTGATCCCTGCCAGATCGCGGAGCATGATCCATGCCTGCGCGCTCGTGAGTCCGCCCCAGACCGGCGTGCCCGTGCCCGGCGCATAGGCCGGATCGAGCGCGTCGATATCGAAGGTCACATAGGTCTGATGATCGCCGAGAATCTCCTTGATCTTGCGGACAGTGTTGAGGGGCCCTTCGAGATGGACCTCACGCGCGTCGATGATGTTCACGCCCAAGGGGTCCGCATTGGTGGTCCGGATCCCCACCTGGACCGAACGCTTGGGGTCCACCAACCCCTCTTTCACCGCTTTGTAGAACATCGTGCCATGATCGATGCGCTCGGGGTCGTCATCGGGCCAGGTATCGGTATGGGCATCAAATTGCAGCAAAGAGAGCGGGCCGAACCTTTCCGCATAGGCCTTCAGGATCGGGTAGGTGATGTAGTGGTCCCCCCCGAGCGCGAGCGAGGCCGCCCCGGCATCGAGAATACGAGCGATATGCGCGGTAAGCGCGGCGGGAAAGTCCTGCACCTTGGCATAATCGAAAGCCACATCGCCGTAATCCACCAGCGTGAACTCGGACGTGACGTCGAAATCGTCCCATCCGTAGGGCGCATCGAAGGCCTGCAGCGCGCTCGCCTCGCGGATCGCGCGGGGGCCGAAGCGGGTGCCGGGGCGGTTCGTCACTGCCTGATCGAAGGGCACACCAGTAATCGCCAGATCGACGCCTGTGAGATCCTTGGTATATCTGCGCCGCAGAAATGACAGCGCGCCGCCGAAGGTGGCCTCACTGATATTACCTTTCAGGTTCTCGCGGGTGAACGCCGCATCCACCTCATTCGCTGCATCTTCCAGACCCATATCCTGTCTCCTCTCAGGCACTCGGTTGCGCGCGCTCAACGAGACGCGCCAGAAAGGAGGCGCCCACGGGGGCTACCTCGTCGTTGAAATTGAAACCCTCGTGATGCAGCCCCGGCCCTTCGCCCTGCCCCAGAAAGAGATAGGCCCCGGGACGTGCCTCGAGCATATAGGCGAAATCCTCTGCCCCCATCTCGGCAGGATAGTCATCGTCAACGGCATCGCCCGCGATCTCGCGGGCCACCTCGACGGCAAAGGCTGTCTGGGCGGCATGATTGACGGTGGGCGGATAGCCGATCTCGATATCCAGCTCGGCCCGAACACCGTAAGCGGCGGCCTGCCCGTCCACAATCTCTTGCAACCGCCTGAACACCATCTCCTGCACGGGCTTTTCGAAGGTGCGGATCGTGCCGTTGAGCCAGGCCGTCTCGGGGATGACGTTATCCGTTGTGCCGGTATGGATTTGCGTAACCGAGATCACAAGGTCGTCACGCACGGAGAGGTTCCGGCTCACAATGGTCTGGATCGCCTGAACCATCCCGCAGGCCGCCACGACCGGATCGACGCACTCTTCCGGGAAAGCCCCGTGCCCGCCCCGCCCGGTAACCTGGATCGTCAATGTGTCGACAGCCGCCAGCAAAGGGCCAGGCCGCGTCATCAGATGTCCGGCCTCGTCGCCGGGCAAGGTGTGCAGCGCATAGACCTGCGATATGTCATAGCGCTGCATAATCCCTTCATCGACCATGTATTTCGCCCCGCCCGAGCTTTCCTCGGCAGGCTGAAAGATCAGCGCCACGCGCCCCGCGAAATTGCGGGTTTCGGCGAGGTATTTCGCGGCCCCCAGCAGCATGGTGGTGTGCCCGTCATGGCCGCAGGCATGCATCACGCCCGGATTCTTCGACGCATAGGGCAGGCCCGTCGCCTCGGTAATGGGAAGCGCGTCCATATCCGCCCGCAGCCCGATGGTGGGGCCCGGGCCCTGCCCCTCGATCACGGCAACGATACCGCTTTGGGCAATGCCCTGCTCGATCTGGGTGATGCCGAATTCCCGCAGCCTTGCAGCCACGAATGCGGCCGTGGCATGACACTCGAAATCAAGCTCTGGATGAGCATGCAGATGCTGCCGCCAGCCTGTCATCTCGTCGGCAAGACCGGCGATGCGGTTGATCACGGGCATGCTCTGGACTCCTTTGCGCGCTCAGGTCAGGGTTCACTCAATCGCAATTACGAAAGCGGCGCAATGGCAGATGATGCCCTCATTCGGGACCCTGCGGGGGGTATGCCCCGACTCCTGCAGATCATGCGTCGTCTGCGTGATCCCCAATCCGGGTGCCCCTGGGATATCGAGCAGGATTTCGCCAGTATCGCCCCCTACACGATCGAGGAAGCCTATGAGGTAGCCGATGCCATCACCCGCGAAGCCTGGGATGACTTGCGCGACGAATTGGGCGATCTCTTGCTGCAGACGGTGTTTCATGCACAGATCGCCGCCGACAAGGGCCTCTTTGAGTTCGACGATGTGGCCAATGCCATTGCCGACAAGATGCTGGCGCGCCACCCGCATGTCTTTGGCGATGAGCCCCGCGATAAAACAGCCGAAGAGCAGACCCGCGATTGGGAGGCGGTCAAGGCCATCGAACGCGCCGCCAAAAGCCAGACCGGCGTGCTCGACGGGGTGGCAGTGGGCCTGCCGGCGCTTCTGCGCGCGGTCAAGCTGCAAAAGCGCGCGGCGCGGGTCGGGTTCGACTGGCCCGATGCGAGCCTGGTGATCGACAAGATCGCCGAGGAAGCCGCGGAGCTACGGGAAGCCGCGGAAACGCTCGGCCAGGCGCAGGTCGAGGAGGAGTTCGGCGATCTGCTCTTCGTGATGGCCAATCTGGCGCGTCACATGAAGGTGGAGCCCGAGGCCGCGCTGCGCGCCGCCAATGCCAAGTTCACGCGCCGCTTCGCCCGGATCGAGGCACTGCTTGCCGAAAAAGGCCGGACGCCCGACCAGTCGGATCTGACGGAGATGGATGCGCTCTGGGAGCAGGCCAAGCGTGAAGAACGCGGATAACACCCT
>SLDH01000270.1 GCA_007125415.1 Roseovarius sp. | reverse complement strand
TCGACAATGATGCGACACTGGTGCTGCAAATTCTTTTTGGAACCATCACCGCGACGCCAAAAGTTGGCAGCACGCTTGATCGGGTTGGAACTCCCGTCGCGGAAGGTATAGCATTTCAGGTGCGGTGCGAGAGTTTCGGCATGCTCGTGAAGCCAATTCTGGATCGATGAAGTTCCGGTCTTGTGATAGCCAAGATGCACGATGAGTTTGGGTTTCATACCGGTGTCTGCCATTAAAGTCTCTGTCGTTGTGGGGGTGGACCAGATTGAGCCAGATTGAAACGTTGAACGTGCCTTTCAATCTTTCTGGACCGAGCGCGTTATGCCAACCAGCTTCACGAGACCCTCATCTTGCGTATTTCAGTTGGGAGTTACAATCGGCAAGAAGCCACCATTGGGAAATGAAGAACCACCGCCTCGCAGACGTTGCTCAATAAATTCAAGGCTTATCATCCCTCAAGGATCTCCCGCAAGCGGCTGCCATAGCGCTTTGCCACGGCCTTTGCCGAGAAACTCTCATGAATGAGCGCTTTCGCAGCGGCGGCTTTTGCCTCGCGCGCGGCCGGATCGTCATAGGCCGCGCGCAGCTGTTGTGCGGCATGGTCGATGCTGGGCTCGGCCCATTTGGCGTTCTTGCGCACGAATATGTATTCGCCCGGCCGCAGGAAATTCTCCTCATACTCCACCAGCCAGGCGGTGTCGGGGGTGCAGAAATCCATGTTGCCTGAATAGGCGGTGCACACCACCGGCACGCCGAGGTTCATCGCCTCGATCATGCCGAAACCCCAGCCTTCGGATTTGTGCAGCGAGATATAGCAATCCGATCCGGCCTTGAGGCGCAAGAGATCACGGTAGCTCAGCGTCTCGTTCATTACCATGATCCGCGGATCGGATGACAGGATCGTATCCACCCGGTCCCATAATTGCATCTGCACAGGATCGAACACCGAGTCGCGGTTCTGGGTCTTGACGATCAGCCGCGCGTTTCTCACCCCTTCGAAGGCCTTCTGGAACGCCCGCAGGACGCCCACCGGGTTCTTGCGCTGCACGAAGGAAAAACTGTCAAAGGCCACGAGGCACACATAATGATCGTCAGTCAGCCGGAAGCGGCGATTGACATAGGCGCGGGCATCCGCGCGGGTGATGCCGGGCGTCTCCTCATAGCACATGCCGACATTGACCACCGGCTTGCCCCGGGCGTCGGGCTGATAGATCTGTGCCCCGTATTCCGTGGAGACCCAAATCTCGTCGAGCAAATCCATGCCGAGATAATGGCAATAGGCGGGCTGATCCAGTTCCCAGAAGAAATAGCCGATATTGTAGCTGCCCGAGAAGACATCAGGCTGATAGGCATAGGCCAACGGAATCGATTCCGCGTTCAGGTGAATGATGTTGATCTTGGCCGGGCCATAATCCTCGACCACGACGGTGTCGGAACTGAAACCCTCCGGTGCCGGGTTGTCGAGGTCGAAATCCACCCCCCGCACGCGCAGGCCAGTCTCCTTCAGGATCGCTGCCGAGAGGCGGGTTGCCTGGCCCAGCCCGGACGCCTTGGCAAGGGGCCCGATCATCTGCACATCCACTTCGGGCCGGTCCGGGCCGGGGGCGGGCAATGCGGCTGCCTCGAAGCGGTTGCCCGCCGCGTCACGTGTCAGAAAGCTGTAGCTGTCGAGATCGAAATCACGTTTGCGCAAGATCGCAGCGTAGCGTGCCCGCGTCAGACGCAGCGGTCCGTCGGGCTCGGCGGTCTTTGGGGGATCAGGCGCTTCCTTTCCGGCGTCCGAACTGGCGGGTGCCGGCAGGTCATGCAGGGTGTTCACGAAGCGCTCGAACTCGGAGACTCCCTCCGCATCCGGGGCCAGCAGCCGGTTGATGGACGCTCGCGGCACATAGCGCAGCAGATCAGGGCGCTTCACAGCCGCGAGCAATATCGCCAGCACCAGCATCTTGCGGCCTTCGGCGGAGCCCGGACGCAGGAAGTGCAGGCGCGGGCTGTCGTTGAAATAGCGTTCCGTGAAATAGCTTAGCGGATAGGCGTCGAGCCGCCGCGACGGATGCACCCCGCGCAAGAGATCGGCATAGCGATCAGGCAGGAGGCAATCCTCGAAATACATATTCGGCACATCCTGATGCGCCCACCAGAACAGCACCTGCAGGAAACTGTCGCGATCGTTCAGATTGACATTACCCATCATGTCGGGGCGTCCCGCCATGCGCCACCACATGATCCGGCTCAGGCTGTAGACCTGCCCGGCCATGACAATGGGTTCGTTCAGATGGTCGATGATCTCGCGGCTGAGCGGAACACGGCGCCTCTCCGCGGCGCGATAGGCGGTCAGGTACCAGTAGAGGAACCGCTCGGAGGATTCGAGGCCGGGCTCCACTTCGTAGGTTTCGTCCATCCGGTAGCGGTAGCGGACGTAATCCAGATATGCCGGATGCCCGCTATACGGGATCTCCGGGATCATCCGCTCTGTGGTGAACATGCGTGCATGATCGGTGAAAGGCGGCGGTGTCAGCGCCGGCAAGGGCGCATCGGGCGCGCCCTCCGGCACCGGCACCTCGTCCAGCAATTCCATCAGCAACTGGAATTCGCTGTCCAGTGCGATCCGGGCTGCAGGCATTGCATCCAAGGCCGGGGCCGGATCGCTGACATCGATCGTCAACTGCATCCGCCCGATCTCATGGGTTTCCGGCCCATGGGTGCGCACCGCCACATGACCGTCCGCTTCGCGTATCTTCTCGAAGGCCATATCGGTCAGGTGGAAGAGAAAGCCGCATTCCACTTCGCCGCCGGTCGCGTTGCGCACATCCTCGCGCACCACGTTGGCATAGCCCAGCTCGATCATCTGCTCCCCGGCATATAGCGCCACAGGCACCCGGCCACGGCCATTGCGCCGGTCGATCACCCAGCCGCGCAGATTGCCCTCGGGGGTCAGGCCATCGAGATATCCCCGGAACGGCCCCTGCGCGCGACGCCGGCGCAAACTCCGCACGGCACGGCGGGCGGGATCGAGGGCCTGCCGTAGGATCTGACTTGCCTGGGTCACGTTGAATTGCCCTTTTATCCTGACCTTGCCCGGTAGCCGCTCAACCGAGCGCGTCGTAATCGGCTTGCGCCATCATCCGGGCAAGCTCGCGAACGCTGACCTTGGGTTCCCAGCCCAGCTTGTCGCGCGCCTTGGAGGCATCCCCGATCAGCAGGTCGACCTCGGCCGGGCGGTAGAACTTCGGATTGACCTTCATCAGCAGCTTGCCGGTCTTCGTGTCGGTGGCAGTCTCAGCCTCACCGCTTCCGCTCCATGTCACCTCGAGGCCAAGCGCATTCCCCGCATAGGTGAAGAAATCCCGGATCGTCGTGGTCTCGCCTGTGGCCAGGACGTAATCATCCGCCTCATCCTGCTGCAACATGCGCCACATGCCCTCGACATAATCCCCGGCAAAACCCCAGTCGCGCCGCGCATCCATGTTGCCGAGCTCCACCGGATTGTCGCCACCGCGGGCGAGCGCGGCCAGACCCATGGTGATCTTGCGGGTGACGAATTCCTTGCCACGCAGCGGGCTTTCATGATTGAAGAGGATGCCGGATGACGCGTGCATCCCGAAGCTCTCACGATAGTTCATGGTGATGTAATGGCCATAGACCTTGGCCACACCATAGGGCGAGCGCGGATAGAGCCGGGTCGTCTCGCTCTGAGGCACTTCCTGCACCAGACCGAACATCTCGGATGTCGATGCTTGGTAAAAGCGGGTTTCGGGTCGCACACTGCGCAGTGTGTCGAGGATCCGCACCACCGACATCGCAT
>SLDH01000310.1 GCA_007125415.1 Roseovarius sp. | reverse complement strand
CATGGCGAGCACCGGCATCTGCGTGCGCATGTCAAGCTCTGCGATGAAAATGGCTATCGCGGCGTTCTTGCCCCCAACGGGACCATGATCGACCTGAGCGCGGAGCCCCCCGCGGTGGCTGAATATGTGGAGACCGGGCGGAGCTATCTTGACGGGTCGGTCAGGATCGGCGCGCTGGATGGTGTGGTGCGCGACCGTATCCGCCTGGCGCTCAATGGCCATGTGATGATCAACGTGATCTTTGACGAAGACGATGAGCCCATCGGCGATCCATGGTGCGAGATCAGTGGTCTGCCCGATAGAGGCCCGAGCGATGCGCCGCTCGTCGATGTGCTGGAGGAAGATCTCGGCCAGTATATGGCGCGGGCAGGGAGCAAGACTCTGGCTGATGATGACACACTTGAAGAAGGATTGCGCAAGGCGGTGCGTCAGTCTGCGCAGGCCGAGATCGGCAAACGCCCCGAGGTGACGGTGATCATCAGCCGCCTGAGCGCCTGATCTGCGCGCGGCGGGGGCATGATGCGCCTTCAGGGTTGATGGGAGGCCAGAAACGCTGATAGCCTCCAGAAAGACGGAGGGGGAATGTCATGCGCTATGGGATTGTGGCCGTATTGCTTGTCGCGGGATGCGGCCCCATGCCGGGACCTGATCCGAACCTGCCGATCGTGCGGGATTACCGCGCACCGGGGGATGTCTGCAAATTTGTCGGGGAAAGTTCGGTCACGATCGATTATCTCGACGACGCGGCCGACCTGGTGGCCTGCCCGACCGAATATGACGGATTACAGGATTTCATGAGCGAAACCGGGGCGATCGAGGTGGGCCGTTACAGGGAGTTCACATTCTTCTCCGTGCCCTACAGGTGATCAGTCGGAGCGTCTTTCGTCGAAGCTCAGCGCTATGAAGCTGGGCAGGTGATCGCCCATCCCCATTGTCCTGGCATCGCCACCAGTCTTGCGCGAGTTTTGACGTGACTTCGCTTTCTCCGGATTTTCGGAAGCGGGCTTGACAGCGTCTGCCTTGGGGCCTGTTTGCGATGTTTCAGACGTATCCCCTTTCGCGGGCTTGTCTTTGCCGCGCATTCTGGAAGATCGTGCGGGTTTGGCGTCGCTGTCCTGGTCCGGCTCCGGTTCGGGGGGCGCGCTATCGGACGGCATGTCCAGCCTCGGGATCGTCTTCTGGATCAGCGCTTCCACGGCCGCCAATGCCTTTTCGTCTCGCAGATTGCACAAGGTGATCGCCTTGCCATCCCGGCCGGCGCGGCCGGTGCGCCCGATGCGGTGGACATAATCCTCCGGATGTCCCGGAACGTCGAAATTGAAGACATGGCTCACCGCCGGAACGTCGAGGCCGCGTGCGGCCACGTCCGAGGCCACGAGAAAGCGCAGGTCTCCGGCACGAAAGCCGTCAAGCGTGCGGGTACGCTGGCTCTGATCGAGATCGCCATGAATGGGGGCCGCATCATAGCCATGTTTCGTCAATGACTTGGCGACAACGTCCACATCGGTCTTGCGATTGCAGAAAATGATCGCGTTGCTGCAGGCAGCGCCCTCATCATCGATGATTTTGCGCAGCAGCGCCCGTTTCTCACTATCGGCCCGGTCCCGGCGGGACGATTTGACCATGGCAACAGATTGCGCGATCGTCTCGCTCGCGGTCGCTTGCCGGGCGACCTCGACGCGCGCGGGATTGCTCAGAAACGTATTCGTGATCCGTTCGATTTCCGGCGCCATGGTCGCGGAGAAGAAAAATGTCTGACGGGTGAACGGGGTCAGGCCGAAAATCCGTTCGATATCGGGGATGAACCCCATGTCGAGCATGCGGTCGGCCTCGTCGACGACCATGACCTTGACATCGCTGAGGATCAGCTTGCCGCGTTCGAAATGATCGAGCAGACGGCCGGGTGTGGCGATCAGAACGTCAACGCCCTTGTCGATCAGCGTATCCTGCTCCTTGAAACTGACCCCGCCGATCAGGAGGGCCTTCGACAGTTTGAGATATTTCGAATAGGTATCGAAATTCTCGGCGACCTGCGCTGCCAGTTCGCGCGTGGGGCACAGAACAAGGCTGCGCGGCATCCGTGCCCGTGCCCGGCCTCGCGCCAGAAGAGACAGCATGGGAAGCGTGAACGACGCGGTCTTGCCGGTTCCGGTCTGGGCGATGCCCAGAACATCGCGCCCGGCCAGCGCAGGCGGGATCGCTCCTGCCTGTATGGGGGTCGGTGTTTCATAGCCCGCGTCCGCGATGGCCTTGAGCACTTTGGGGTTCAATTCCAGATCAGAGAACTTTGTCATTTGCGTCCGTTCGTTACGGACACTCTCTTGGCCCGTGCGTCTGTCAAGGCAGGCCCCTATAGCCCACGGTTACCCCGATTGTTGCCTTGTCGGTGCCCGTTTAACGGGTTGGATGATGAGCGTCAATCGAACATACCGCTCCGCGATCAATGTAATCGTCGCAACATGAGGTCTGGCCGGTCGAAGACTGTTTCGGGGAAATGCCGGAAGAGCAGATCGCGCGCGTCGAGCCTGAAGCGCCGCAACAATCCATTGGCCTCCAGACGAGCGCGCAGTTCGGGGCCGGCCACACAGACCTCATCATAGAATGCTCTCAAGGCTCTCTCGCCGCCTTCGGCCTCTAGCATGGAGAAGAGCTGATGCATGGTCAGTCCGCCATCGCCCGATGCGGGCTTCAGCTCGGAGCGATACGATCCGCGCTCCAGCCGAAACCGATAGGCAGCCAGAAACGCTTCCCAGCTGGGCGCGTGCAGATGGGCCAATTCCGTTGCCGGCAACTCAGGCGGATTCTCATCCATCACGCCATTGCGGAACGCATTGTGGATGCGCAGGCTGATCGCCTCCTCACCGGTGCGCACGAAAACCTTGCCTGCGACATGGCTCAGGAACCCGCCATTGAGATGCGCGCCATAGGTCGGGAAGATCGCCGTGGTCTGGCGCGCGCGGAGCTTGCCCGCAAGGGCCGTGGCCTTGCAATAGATTACCCCTGGCGAAGGAGGGTCGCCCCGATCCGCCGCGAGCGCCTCGACCGGTCTTACCCGCGCACTCAACGTGTCTTTGGGAAGTGAAGAGAGTTGCTCGGACAGTGGCTTGCCGGGCCAGAGGAACTCATCCACGTCGATATGCGCCAACCAGTCCACCTCGGCCCGCCGCCGGTAGCAATGTGTGGCGTTCGCGCTTTGCCTTTGCTGGTGCTTCCCGGGGCGTCCGCCCCGCTTGAAGCGCCGCCGCCAGTAGCCGTCATCGCACAGGATCACCCGGCATTTCGGATGCCCGATGAGCGCCTTTCTGGCCGTGACGGCGTCGTCATCAAGGTAGATATGGATCCGCTGTGCACCAAGCTCGAGGTGATGCGCGGCAAAGGTCAGAATCGTCTCGGCAGACGCCTTGACGGTTGCAACAACACCCCAGCTTGGTTCAACCATCACGCTCCCCTGTGACCTGTTGGGCCCGGTGGCAAGGGCAGACGCCTCCGGCGGGAGTATTTGAGGCAAAATGAATGAAGAACGGCATTGGCTTCTTCTTGGTTGAAATACCCCGATCCGCCGTTGCGGATCAGACCATCATTTCCTTTGTGGCGGAAAGGGTGATGTCTGGATAATCCCGTGCGACGCGATCGATATCCCATTGCAGGCGCGTGAGATAGACGACATCCCCGTCATTGTCATGGGCGATATGGCTCTTGTTGGCGGCTGTAAAGGCATCCATCGCCGGCTTGCTGCCGGAAACCCAGCGTGCCGAGGTGAATTGCGACGCCTCGAATCGTACCGGCAGCCCGTATTCCAGTTCGATG
>SLDH01000375.1 GCA_007125415.1 Roseovarius sp. | reverse complement strand
CAAGCGCGTTGGCCACGATGATACTTGGCCAGACCGAAAGCGTGTTTCTGATCCTGCTGCTTCTGAACCTTCTGCTGCTTGGGGTCGGCATTGTCATGGAACCTGTGGCTGCCATCACCATCCTCACTCCGGTTCTGCTGCCCATCGCGACAGCGCTTGGTATAGACCCGGTCCATTTTGGCATCATCATGGTGCTTAATCTGATGATTGGTCTGCTTACCCCGCCAGTTGGCATGGTGCTCTATGTCCTCGCACGTGTGACCGATACCAGCTTCGAGGCTGTCGTCCGCGCCACGGTGCCGTTCCTGATCCCATTGGTCGGTGTTCTCATCCTTGTGACATATGTCCCTGCCTTGTCGATGTGGCTTCCAACGCTGCTGTATCGCTAAGCCTATCCTCGAAAGGAGACCCTCATGGCCAAGGCCAAGTCGAATAGTGAAGATTACTTGCGGATGTATCGTCAGATGGTTCGGATCCGCACGTTTGAGGATAATGCGAACCAGTTGTATCTGTCTGCGAAGATGCCGGGGTTGACGCATATGTATTCTGGCGAGGAGGCGGTTGCGGTTGGGATTTGCGAGGCGCTGACGGATGCGGACCGGATCACCTCGACGCATCGGGGGCATGGGCATTGCGTGGCCAAGGGGGCGAATTTCAAGGAAATGTTCTGCGAGTTGTTGGGCAAGGCCGAGGGGTATTGCCGGGGCAAGGGCGGGTCCATGCATATTGCGGATCAGAGCCACGGCAATCTTGGGGCGAATGCGATTGTCGGCGGCTCGATGGGGATTGCGACGGGGTCAGCGTTGCGCGCGAAGCTTCTGGGCGCGGATGATGTGACGGTGTGTTTTTTTGGCGACGGGGCGACCGCGCAGGGGCTGATGTACGAGGTGATGAACATGGCCGCGCTCTGGCACCTGCCGGTGATCTATGCCTGCGAGAATAACGGCTATTCGGAATACACCAGGACCGAGGAGATTGCCGCTGGTTCCATCACCGCGCGGGCGGAAGCCTTCGGGATCGAGGCGCATCAGGTCGACGGGCAGGATGTGCTGGCGGTGAATGACCTGACGCGCAAACTGGTGGCACGCGCGCGTAAAGGTGAAGGGCCGTTCTTCATGGAGTTGATGACCTATCGCTATCACGGCCACCATGTGGGCGACATCAACCGCGAATACTACCGCTCCAAGGATGAGGAAAAAGACTGGCGCGACAACCGCGACCCGATCATCCGGTTTCGCGCGTATCTGGTCAGCGAAGGGATCGTCACGGAAGAAGACCTTGATGCGATGAATGCCGAGGTCGAGCGCGACGCGGCCGAGGCGGTCGCCTATGCGCTGGACGCGGCCTACCCGGATGTGTCGGAAGTCGACATGCATGTTTTTGCGGCCTGAGGAGGAGTGACAATGCGCGAGATAACCCTGTCCCAGGCGGTGAACGAGGCCATTGCCGAAGAAATGCGCCGTGACCCGACCGTGTTCCTGATGGGCGAGGATGTGGCCGAGGCCGGCACGCCGTTCAAGGTGCTGTCGGGTCTGGTCGAGGAGTTTGGCACCGGGCGCGTGATCGACACGCCGATTTCCGAGCCGGGCTTTGTCGGGCTGGCGGTGGGGGCGGCGATGACCGGCGCGCGGCCCATTGTGGACCTGATGTTTGGCGATTTCATCTATCTGGTGATGGACCAGCTGTGCAATCAGGCGGCCAAGCAGCATTACATGTCGGGCGGCAAGCTGACGGTGCCGATGGTGTTGCGCACCAATATGGGGGCCACGCGGCGCTCGGCTGCGCAGCACAGCCAGAGCCTGCAGGCGCTGGTGGCGCATATTCCGGGGCTTAAAGTGGCAATGCCGTCATCGGCCTATGAAGCCAAGGGCCTGATGAAGACCGCGATCCGCGACAACAACCCGGTGGTGATCTTTGAAGACAAGCTGATGTATCAGGACCGCGCGCCGGTGCCGGAGGAAGAATACCTGATCCCCTTTGGTGTGGCCAACGTAAAGCGCGAGGGGTCTGACATCACGCTGATCGGCACCTCGTCCATGGTGCAGGTGGCCGAAAAAGCCGCCGAGATACTGGCAGCCGAGGGGATCAGCGCCGAGGTGATCGACCCGCGCACGATCGTACCGCTGGACGAGGCGACCCTGCTGGACAGCGTCAAGAAGACCAGCCGCGCGATTGTGATTGATGAGGGCCATCAAAGCTATGGGGTGACGGCGGAAATCGCCAGCCGGTTGAATGAGAAAGCATTTTATCATCTGGATGCGCCGGTTTTGCGGATGGGGGCGATGGATGTGCCCGTGCCCTTCAGCCCGGCGCTGGAAGACCTGACCGTGCCCACGCCTGAGCAAGTGGCGGCCAATGCGCGCAAGCTGTGTGCGGGGGAGCTGATCCATGCCGCGTAATGAAACCTCTGGCCTCCTGCCGCATGAGGTGACGATGCCGCAGCTTGGCATGGCACAGGATGCAGGCAAGATCGTGTCCTGGCTGAAAGCGCCGGGTGACGAGGTGGCCAAGGGCGATGCGCTGTTCGAGGTGGAAACCGACAAGGCCACGATGGAGGTCGAGGCGCAGGCATCGGGGTACCTGACCCATGTGACCGCCGCCGAGGGCGAGGATGTGCCTGTGGGCCAGGCCATTGCGCGCATCTCTGAGAGTGCGGATGATGATATGCCCGCCCCCTCCTCTGCGTCCGCAGCAGCCCCCAAACCACAAGCAGATGCCCCGGGCACCCTGCCCGAGGGCCGCGAGATCACCATGCCGCAGCTTGGCATGGCGCAGGATAGCGGTGTGCTGGTCGGCTGGCTGGTGGAACTGGGCGCGAAGGTCGGCGCGGAGGATCTGCTGTTCGAGGTGGAAACCGACAAGGCGACAATGGAAGTGCCTGCAGGCATGGATGGCTATCTGGCGGCAACACTGGCGGGGCCAGGCGATGCGGTGCCGGTCGGGCAGGCCGTGGCCGTGATCTCGGCCGGGAAGCCTGCGGCACCTGTGGCGCGCGCGATGGTCGCATCTGCGCCCGCGCCGAAACTCGAACCGGACCCCATGACAGCCCCTGATCCTGCGCCTGCCTCAAGGCCGGCACAGGCTGCGCCAGCCGTGGCCCCCCCTTCCGGCGGCCGGATTCTGGCCTCGCCCAAGCTGCGCCGTGTGGCGCTGGAAAAGGGGCTGGATCTGACGCGTCTGGTGCAAGCAGGCCATCCGCAGCCCTACCATATGCGTGATCTGGACGTTCTGGAGAGCCTGCCCACCGCAAGCCCCGCCCCGCAGGCGGGCATGGCTGTGCAGGCCTTGCGGCTGGAGGCGGGTTGCGCGCAGGATGGCTTTGCCTCCTTTGCCCTCTGGGCGGCGGATGCGCAGGGTCTGCGCGATGCGGATGCGTTGCTGGCGGGGTTTGCCGGGGCCAGTCTGGGGCGCGCGGCAACCGTGGCCGTGGACCGCTTTGGCGCAAGCCGCGTCTATGATGTGGCCGCGGGGCGCCGCCTGTCGGCGGTGGCCCCGTCCGACGCCGCACCCGATCTGCGCGTGCGCGATCTGCGCATGAGCGCGCTCAGCGCCATCTCGATGGGCGCAGAGGATGTGCCGGTGCTGACAGTTCTCAGACAGGGCGCGGGTCTGGCGCTGGTGCTGGAATGCAGCCCTGCGCAACTGGCCCCGGACGCCGCAATCGCCCTTTTGTCCGAATTCGCAGGCCGCATGCACGACCCGCTGCGTCATCTGCTGTAACCCCTTTCGCGAGGCCTTCATGGATTACACCGATCTTTATATCAACGGCACATGGCACAAGACGGATGCGCGGTTTGACGTGATCAACCCGGCCAAT
>SLDH01000260.1 GCA_007125415.1 Roseovarius sp. | reverse complement strand
AGATCGAAGGTGATGTAGACGGGCCGGTCTCCCAGCACCTCACGGCTTTGCGCCACCACATCCGCAAGGCCGCGCCGGCGAAACTCCTTCATGGTCACCACGTTGTAGCCGTAGTCATAGGAGGGTTGCAGCCAGTCGAGACTGCGCGGGTGCCCGCGCAGGCCGATCTGCATGGAGCGGGTCGGATCGACCTGGCCCTGATCCGCCAGATAGGCCCCCCAATGGGCGGCGGATTTCTTCGCGCCGAGGAAATGATCCACCTTGGTGAAGACATCCGTATGGGCATCGAGATGCAGGAAGCTGACCGGCTCCCCTCCGGCGAGCCTGCCCCCGCCGAGCGCCTGCACGATGCCACCTGTGATCGAATGATCGCCGCCGATGGAGACGGGGCGGGCGCCCGCGCTGTCTATATCGCGGTAGAACTCGCTGATCCGGGCGATGCAATCCTCGTTGTCATTGGCGCGGGGCAGGGGAACATCGCCGATATCGGCGATGCGCACGGCGTTCCACGGATCAAGCTGAAATTCCATATGCACGCGCCGCTGGACCGCCGATACATGGCGCAGGGCGCGCGGCCCCAGATGCTGATCCCGCTCGGTGGTGCCGTTGCCGGTGGAATGCGGCACGCCCACCAGCGCGATGTCCTGATCCTTTGGCGCGGCATGGGGCGCGCGGAACATCGTGGGGATGCCCCACCAGTAGAGATTGTCCATCATGGATTTCTGATAGGGGTCCGTCATCGGGCTGCTCCTTCCGGTGAGCCAAAGAAAATTCACACGAATTTTCTATACCAGCATTTTTCCTGCGGAAAATGCTGTTGAGTATTTATGGCAAAATGAAGCTGGAATGCTTGTCTTTTCGGAAGGGGTTTTCCATCCTTGCATGTCAGGAGGAATGGTTTCATGGCCGCATCGAAGCTCAGTCAGGACCCGCACCGGACAAGGGACGCACGCGAGAAGAATCTGGAGACGGCGATCGGCCGCGAGGTGCGTGAATTTCGCCACCAGAGAAGCATGACGGTGGCCGATCTCGCGCAGGCCACGGGCCTCTCGGTGGGGATGCTCTCGAAGATCGAAAACGGCGTCACCTCGGCATCATTGACGACCTTGCAGGCGCTGTCGGCGGCGCTGAGCGTGCCGGTGACGGCGTTTTTCAGGCGCTTCGAGGAACGGCGCGAGGCCGTGCATATCGAGGCGGGCAAGGCTGTGGAGATCGAACGTGCGGGCACGAGGGCGGGCCAGCAATACAGGTTGCTGGGCCATTTGGAGGCCAATTCGAGCGGGGTGATGGTCGAGCCCTACCTGATCACCCTGACGGAGGAATCGGATATCTTTCCAACTTTCCAGCATGACGGTGTCGAGCTTCTCTACATGCTGGAAGGCGAGGTTGGCTATCGTCATGGCGATGCCAGCTTTCATCTGCGGCCCGGTGACAGCCTTTTCTTCGATGCCGATGCGCCGCATGGTCCGGATCAGCTGATCAGGCTGCCGGTGCGCTATATCTCGGTGATCTCCTATCCACAGACCAGGGGCTGAGCGTTCGAATTGGCGGGTTTGCAATCGACGATCTTGAGATAGGGTGTGAGTGTGCGCGGTGCGGCCCCGAACATTCGCCGCGCGGCTGCGTCGCTCATCTCGTCAGGCACGATCGCCATGTCGCCGATCTCCCAGTCCGCGGGTGTCGCGGCCCCGGTCTCGGCGCGCAATTGCAGGGCCTTGGCCACTCGCAGGATCTCTTCGGAGTTCCTGCCGATATACATCGGATATTCGAAAATCATCTGAATCCGCATGATGGGGTCGAGCAGGAAGCTCTTGCGGATCGGCCAGTCAGGCGATTCGTGATCATGGATCATCCCGAAGAGGCGCGCGAGGTTCATGCCCTTGTCGTGGCCGTTGGGAAAGTCGATCGAGACGTCGAAGAGATCCTCGATCTCGATATGCCAGCGCTGCTGGCTGTCAACCGAGGAGCCTGTCAGCCCGAGCAGCTTGATGTTGTTTGCCTTCCAGTCGTCGTTGAGGGAGGCGAAAGAGGCAAGCTCGGTGGTGCAGACGGGGGTGAAGGCTGCCGGGTGGCTGAAGAGATGCACCCAGCTGCCGCCTGCCCAGTCCCACAGGCTGAGCGGGCCTTGCGTTGTCTCCACGGAAAAATCCGGGAAGATATCCCCGATCTGAGGCAACCAGCGGACCGTGCGCCGATAGGTGGCCGGCAGTTTCAGAAATTCGTTCTTTGGTCCTCTTGGAGTGAAAAACTGTATAGACATGCTCGCCTCCGTTTTTGGTGGTTTCTTCCTCTGTCCTGCCCCTATGGTTGTAGGGGCTTCGCGGCGTGATCTTGGAAAAGTTGTATAAAATTGTGTGTGTATGTTACAAAATTGTGTATGCTCGCCTTGCCGGGTGTCTGAGCGGAAAGACGCTGACTTGCTGCGCAGGCTTGAAATCCGGGCTTTCGGTTGACAATTTCAATTGAAACATTTCGAATGTGCCTTTAATCGCGCAGTCGATAAGTCAGTTAAGTTGACCAATAACGCGTTCGGCAAATCCGCATGAAGGAGACGAACGCCTGTAACCCGTCAGTCAGGGAGTAAAGTGAGATCACGGCCTCGTGGCCGCAAGGAAGAAGGGGCACGATATGCCTAGGACCACCGCACTTGTACTCGATCGGGACGACGCAACGGCGAGGGCTGTCGCGAAACAACTGGAGGCCGAAGGTCTGTGGGTCGTGTCCTGCGGGTCGTCGGGGATGCTGCGCCACCAGCTCAGGGAAAGGGCGGCGGATATCTGCCTGATCGGCGCGCGCCTTCCGGATGAAGATGCTCTCGCTCTGATCCGCGAATTGCGCATGACCTGTTGCACAGGGCTCATCATGCTCGGTGACTCGGCCGATGAGGTGGATACCGTTCTGGCGCTCGAGATGGGGGCGGATGACTATGTCGCGAAACCGCTGCGGCTGCGCGAGGTTGCTGCGCGGACCCGCTCGGTCATTCGGCGCACCGTATGTAAGGAGCATTCGGCTGACGGTGACGATATGCAGATGCAGGGTGTGTCGTCCGGAAGATCGACACGCATGGTGGGCGATCTCAAGATTTGCGGCGTTTCACGGATGGTTCTGCGCGGCGACGAACCGGTGGATCTGACGACGCTGGAGTTCGATGTGCTGATGATCCTGTGTTCGGCCGCGAATTCGGTGCTGACGCGCGCACGGATCATCGAAGCGGTCCATGGCCCCGACTGGAGCGCCAATGACCGGACGGTGGATGGCATCATCAGCCGGCTGCGCCGCAAGCTTTTCGATGAAGATGAAGGAAACTGGCGCATCCGGACCGTGCACCGCCGGGGATATATGCTGGTTGATGTGCCTTCCGAAGAGACCTGAACTGTCCCGCATCGCATGTTCTGACCGGGCTCAGATATATTCACGGCAAGAATATAAATTTCTTTTCTTGAATGGTGCTGTCGAAGCGGTTAGCGTGCTTCCTGTGAAATGAGGGAGGCGCCGATGTGTGGAATCGTCGGGTTATTTCTGAAAGACAAGACGCTCGAGCCGAAGCTTGGCGAGATGCTGACCGAAATGCTCATCACCATGACCGATCGCGGCCCGGACAGTGCCGGGATCGCCGTTTACGGTGATGAGAAGCCGGGGCGGGCGAAGCTGACCGTGCAGGCGGCCGATCCGGATGTCACCTTTTCGGGCCTCGAAGAGCAGTTGCACGAGCGCCTTGGGCTTGATCTGAGGGTGTGGATCAAGGACACTCACGCGGTGATCGACCTTCCGGAGGATGAGATGACGGTCGTCCGCGCGGCCCTGAAGGAACTGCGCCCGGAGGCGCGGGT
>SLDH01000216.1 GCA_007125415.1 Roseovarius sp. | reverse complement strand
GCCGTTCAGGTGGACCAAGAGCGCAGAGGACATCCTCGCCCGTGAACGCCGCGCCCTCAACGCGCTGGATGAAATCAGGGGAAACAGGTAGGTAGGAAGTGTCAGAATCGGAACACTAGCCGGCGCATCGTGATCGATACCAAGTTCACCGGGATCGTCACGGCCGGCTGGCGTCGCGAGTCAACGCTGCGCAGCGGCTACATCTATCAGATCTACGCCTATCTCCGGTCGCAGACGGGGTGTGGCGACCAGCTGGCTGACAAAGCAGAGGGCCTGCTGCTGCATCCTGCGATCGGTGAAATAATCGATGAGGCAATCATGGTGCACGGACACGGCATCCGGTTCGCCACCGTTGATCTCGCCGGCGAGACTGAGGCAATGCGCAAGCAGCTCCTTAACTTTCGCCTCGGAATCAAGGGCGAAGTCGAAGTGAGCGCATAGTGGCTTGACACGCAGTCACCATGTGACAGATGTGATTGAACATATCATGAACAAAAATGGAGTCGCGGATGCCTGTCTTTCCGATCGAAGCCCCTGTCCGCGCGGAAGGTCAGGCCGTCCCACTTCTGCTGGTCCGCGCCAGCGCGGGCTTTCCATCACCGGCTGGGGATGACCTTGAGGATGAAATCGATCCGATCGCATGGGTCGTGCGGCACCCGTCCTCGACCTTCTGGTGGCGGGTGGAAGGTGATTGCCTGTGGGATGTCGGCATTCGGGACGGCGACATTATTGCTGTGGACCGGGCCGGAAAGCGGCGCCTTGGCCGTGCCGTGCTTGCTGTGGTCGACGGGGCTGTAACTGCGAAGATCTTGCGCAAGCGAGAGGGCAAGTTCTACCTTGCGCCTGCCAACAGCCGGGAGGACTTCCCGGATATCGAGATGACCGAGGATAGCGAAATCTGGGGTGTCATTGCAGGCGTTGTGCGGCGGTATGATTTGGGGTGACGCGGCCCATAGCAATCAGCGACAGCGCGAATTTCTATGTCAGCGCAGAACGGATCTTTGATCCAACCCTGAAGGGTGTGCCGGTCATTGTGCTGTCAAACAATGATGGTTGCGCTGTTGCACGCAGTGATGAGGCCAAGGCGCTTGGTATCAAGATGGGCGAGCCGCTGCATCTGATCCGCGACAAGATCACGGCGCATGGAATTCGGGTCTTTTCCTCGAACTACACGCTCTATGGTGACATCAGCCGCCGTGTTGTTGCGGTCTATGAAGACTACACACCGAATGTCGAAATCTATTCGATTGATGAATGCTTTCTTGATTTCGGCGGGTTCAAGGACCGCGTAGCACATGCAAAAGCCATGCGGCGTGATGTGCTGCGCCGGGTTGGCGTGCCTATCCGGGTCGGCATCGCCCCCACGAAGACATTGGCCAAATGCGCCAATGACATTGCCAAGAAGAATCCGATTTTCGGGGGGGTTCTGGACATGACCGATCCAAGCCTGTCCGACTGGCTTCTACCCCTAGTCCCTGTCGGCGATATCTGGGGCATCGGGCGCAAAACGCAAGCCAAGCTGCAGGGGATCGGGATCAATTCTGCCGCAGAACTGCGAGCCATGCCCCTTCGTCAGGCGCGTGCCATGGGAACCGTTGTGCTGGAACGCACTGTTCTGGAGTTGCAGGGTGAGCCCTGTATTGCTTTCGATGATGTCGAGCCGCAGAGGAAGGGCATGGCTGTCACCCGGTCAGCAGGCACACCGATGCAGGATTTCGACACGCTGTTTCAAGCCATCACCGCCCATGCCACCAGAGCGGCGGAAAAGCTGCGTCAGCATGGGCTGGTGGCGGGAACGCTGACTGTATTTTACCACACGAACCGGCACCGCGCAGACAGGCCGCAATATGCTGGATCCCGGACCACCCGTCTCATCCCGATGTCTTCAGACACATTCGATCTGGTTGCTGCTGCCAAGCGGTGCGCATTGGCCGCATGGCCAAAGATTGGAGGCAGTGTCTATGCCTTTACCAAGGCTGGCGTCATGCTGGATGATCTTCTGCCATTGGAGGATCGGCCGAGAACACTTTTTGATCTGCCGCGCGGGTCACCGGCGTTGATGACAGCGCTGGATGCGGTGAACACCCGTTTCGGAAAGAAAACTCTCGTACTGGCCAGTGAAGGCATGTCGCGGTCCTGGCAATTGCGGGCGGATCATCGCAGCCCGCGCTATACAACGCGGCTTTCGGACCTGCCGGTTGTGAAATGAGTTTGGTATGCCATGCCAGTTTGGGGATCAGCGACAGGTCAGCGATCCGGGGTTACCATCCTATGGTCGATCTCCGGCTCAGCCGCAGAGATGCACATGATCGCGTTCCGGACCCTAACTGAATGAAAATCGCAGAACAGGTCCATCCGCCGCGCTGAAAAAACGGGATTGCCGGTCTGGGATGATGCGAGACTGCAGCTTGATCCGCACGAATCTGGGCGTTCCCGCGCCCGCGATTACCGCTCGGGGCGAAAAACACTTGTCCAGTGAACAAAATTAGGCGACTTTTCCGTCAAGCGACACACCGCTCCTCAAGTAGATGTAGGGCGACCTTCGAATTGGGGATGCCTGTGAATAGGTGGAGGATGAGGTGTGAAAGACGTTCTGCACGACACCTTTCAGCGGTACCATCAGGCACGGGTGCGTCAACTCGCAGCGCGTGGAATCAAGGCGATGCAGGCCTTAGAAGCAGGCGGGTTGTTCGAGAATATATCAGGGATCGACAATCTATGGGATGAAGCGTGCTGGGCTATTCTTGATGGTAGCGACGATGATGCGTTCGAGGCCGCAGTGTTGACGGTAAGCCAGTTTGCAGCGGCCGAAACTCATGATCTTCTGTCGGAAGAAATCAGCCTTCATTGTTATCTTCTGTCGCATGAAGCTGATGATGATGGCATTCCTCCTCCTGATATGCCAGCGATGACAAAAGAAGTGTCTGAACATATGCAAGAAACTGCAAACGCCCGTAGTTTCGGCGATTTCGAAGAAACAGATCCGGACGACGCGGAGGTAGGGATCACATGGGCATTGTCCCTCGATGACCGCCAGTGTTTGCAGGAGATCAAGGATACAATATGGCAATGGCGCTCCGCTGCCCGATCCGGCCACGACCTACTGGCCTTGGGAGCTATCCTGACCGGTCTGGAATCCATTCTTCAACAGGAAGATCCGGGACTGGTGGTCCGGATTGGGCTGTCAAATGTGACCATAAACGTGGATGATGAAGCGGACATTGACGGCCATAGCATCGAAATCGCCATTTCAAACGAAGGCTGTGAGCTATGCAAAACTCAGTATTCTCCTACTGGACAGAGACAGTCTCGGGATCATGAAACCAAGGTTTTTGCCTTTCTGTCCCCATCAGGGCATTTCAGCCAGACCTCCGTGGATGAGTGGCTATTGAATGCCCGCGAATTGATGGCTCATCGGGTCGTTATTGAGGCAAGCATCGACGCTTTGCCAGATTACTTTTGAGGATATCCCGTTCCGTGTTTTGCGCTGGGCCTGTGGCAAGCCCGTGCCTGCTCCCGCATCACGCTATAATCCGCCAACCATTCAGCAATCACGGCCCCCTCGGGCAACACCGCCACTTCCTCGGCCACGCGCGCCTGCTCGGGCCGGCTGTATTCCACCACGGGTGGGCAGGCTCCGTGCGGGGTGTCAGAACTCGCCCCCGTGCAGGCGGTCAACAAGATCGTCGCGGCTGCGAGGGCGGCGCGCGGCCGCGTCCAGCATCTGGCGGTGAATGGCATCGTGACGCTCCAGTTGGTCCACCCTCTCGGCGGCTCGGCCAACGCGCTCGGCCGTGCGACGGAGGTTGAGAATGAACAGGGTGATGGTGAGTGCTGCGAGGGCGAGAGCCGCCGCCCGTCGTGCCCAAGGCCG
>SLDH01000325.1 GCA_007125415.1 Roseovarius sp. | reverse complement strand
TTGAAGGCCTTTTCATTGGCCTCCGAGCCGGAATTCACAAAATAGACACGGCTCATCCCGGGCATCTTCGAGATCAGCTTTTCCGAAAACAGCGCGCCGGGGATCGATCCTGTGGAGCCGGCGAAATAGTTGAGCTTGATCAGCTGATCGCGCACCGCATTGGCGATCCGCTCACGCCCATAGCCGACATTGACTGTCCATACGCCGCCCGACACACCATCGATATGTTCCTTGCCGTGCTGGTCCCAGACACGCATCCCGCGCCCTTCGACGATGATGCGCGGGTCACCTTTGGGGGCCTCGCCTGTCCAGGGGGCGTGCTGAATGAGGTGGTGCCACACATGGGCGCGGTCCGCCTCAACGATGTGGCTGATGTCGTTCTCCATAACCTTGCCGTCCATGTCGCGCTCCTTGGTTCGGTCCCCTTCGGACAATCCCAGAATAATTTGATCATATCACCAAAGCAAGCCCGGTGACAGGCCTGTGTCGGTCCTGCCCGTTCGATCAAGACCGGAATGCCGTGATCCTTGCTCAGATGGCGCGTTTGATCGCCGCGCAGACATCGTCGATCACCCGGGTCAAGCGTGCCTCGTCAATCGCCTCCGCCATCACACGAATCAAGGGCTCGGTTCCGGATTTGCGTATCAGCAGACGGCCATCGCCGCCCAGTTCGCCCTCGGCCATCTGAATGGCCGATTGCACCTCGTCCGCCTCAAGCGGTGTCGTCCCTGCGACATAGCGCAGATTGACCAGTCTTTGCGGCACCGGTTCGAACACCCGCGCCAAGGCGCTGGCGGGCTGGCCGGTTTCCACCATGGCGGAGAGAAACTGCAATGCGGCGATCAGCCCGTCGCCGGTAGTCGCGTAATCGGTCATCACGATATGGCCCGACTGCTCACCACCCAGTGTGTGCCCGCCCGCGCGCATCGCCTCGACCACGTAGCGATCCCCCACGGCGGTGCGCTTGAGCGCGATGCCCTGCGCCTCCAGATGGCGCTCCAGCCCCAGATTGCTCATCACCGTAGCAACCAGCGTGTCGCCCGCGAGTCGCCCTTCGGCCTGCCAGCGTTTGGCGATCAGCGCCATGATCTGATCTCCGTCGGCCATCTTGCCCTGTTCGTCGATCAGCACGATGCGGTCCGCATCTCCATCAAGGCAAATCCCGATATCGGATTGTGTTTCGATCACCTTGGCGGCGGCGGTGGCGGGGTGGGTCGAGCCGCAATCGCCGTTGATGTTGAAGCCATTGGGCTCCACCCCGACGGGGATCACCTCGGCGCCCAGTTCCCACAAAACAGCAGGAGCGGTGCGGTAGGCCGCCCCGTTCGCGCAATCGACCACCACACGCAGCCCGTCGAGCCGACGGCGGTGGGGAAAGGTTGTCTTGGCATATTCGACGTAGCGCCCGCGCGCATCCTCGAAGCGGCGGGCGCGCCCGATCTGCTCGGGCGGCGCCAGCGGCACCTCACCCTCCATCATTCGCGCGATGCTCTGTTCGGCCTCGTCACTCAGCTTGAATCCGTCCGGCCCGAAAAACTTGATGCCGTTGTCGATGGCATGGTTGTGGCTGGCCGAGATCATCACGCCTATGTCCGCCCGCAGGCTGTGGGTCAGATAGCCCACTGCCGGTGTCGGGATCGGCCCCAGCAGGAACACGTTCATTCCGGTGCTGGTAAAACCTGCGGTGAGCGCGTTTTCGATCATGTAGCCCGAGAGGCGTGTGTCCTTGCCGATAACCACACGGTGCTCTTGTTTGTCATGACGGAAGTGACGGCCCGCAGCGGTGGCCAGCTTCAGCGCCAATTCGGCGGTCATGGGCCATGAATTGGCCTGCCCGCGCACCCCATCGGTGCCAAAGAGTTTGTCTGCCATGTCGCTGCCTTCGTGGTATTCTGCGCCCGTTTTCCTTCTGCATATCCGCATGACATGCGCCTGTCCAACGCAGGATGCCGAATGGGTGCGCAGTTTACAAATGTTGCCGATGGCCTAAGGTATCCGACGGCAGGCTGTTCGCGACCTGCCTTGTGAGACGGCCAGAGGGATGTGGGGATGCTGCAGGGGATGGCCGGAAGGGAGAAAAGCAATGTGCCAGATTTTTGCCGGGCAGGACCCGACACGATACGAGTTGGAAACGCGCAGTATGCGTCTCAACGGCCAAAGCACCAGCATTCGCCTTGAGAAGGCGTTCTGGACAATTCTTGACGAGATGGCCCAGGCAGAAGGCTTGACCACGCCTGTCTTCGTTTCGAAGCTGCATGACGAGGTGCTGGAACTTCATGGTGAACCGCGCAATTTCACGGCGCTGCTGCGGTGCACCTGCCTGCTTCAGCGGGAAAGGGCGGGCATTTCAGCAGGCAGCCAGATCGCAGCGGAATAGGTGTAGTATCCCTTTACTACCCGCGTTTTGATTCTGGTGGTAAACTCTCCGAACCAATTCAGCCAGGTCGGAGGGTTTTGATGGCAAAAGCCATTCACAGCATGATCCGCGTTCTCGATGAGGCGCGGTCAATCGAGTTCTACAACAAGGCGTTCGGGATGGAGGTTGCCGAGCGTCTTGATTTCGAGAATTTCACACTCGTCTATCTCAGCAACCAGGACAGCCCGTTCGAGATCGAGCTTACGGTGAACAAAGGCCGAACAGAGCCTTACGATCTTGGCGATGGTTATGGCCACATCGCCGTAAGCGTCGATGATGTTGCCGCCGAACACGCGCGGTTCGAAAGTGCCGGGTTGAACCCGAGGAAACTGGTGGAGTTCGCCCCTGGAGGAGAGGTGATCGCCAAGTTTTTCTTCGTGGCCGATCCGGATGGCTACGAAATCGAAGTGCTGCAGCGCGGAGGGCGCTACCTGTAACCAGGACCAGATACCGTTTGAATTTAGGGAGGAGAACCAATGAAGGACGGAACACCCCGCAAGGGGCTTACCCGGCGCGACCTGCTGTCGCGCTCAATCGCGGCCGGGGCCAGCTTTGTCGTGGGCGCGGGCTTCGTGGCCAGCGCCGACGGCGCCTGGGCGATGGAAAGCGCGGCGCTCAAGCCGCAGACCATGGCAACGCTTATCCAGATGGCGCGCGATATCTACCCGCATGACCATATCGGCGACCAGTACTATGCCATCGCTGTGAAAGGTTACGACACCGAAGAGGTCGCCCCCGCCATCGAGATGGGCATCGCGGCACTTGATGCGGCGGCCCAGGGCAAGGGCTATGCCGATTACCTCTCCGTCGGCTGGGAACGGGACCGCGTGGATATCCTGCGCGGCATGGAGGAAAGTCCCTTCTTCCAGCAGATACGCGGCGGGCTTGTCACCGGGCTTTACAACCAGAAAGCGGTCTGGCCGCTCTTTGGCTATGAAGGCGAAAGCTACAGCCAGGGCGGCTATGTCGACCGCGGCTTCAACGATATCAACTGGCTTTAAGGGGGGACAGGCACCATGACGGCACCTTTTGAACTCACCGACGACAGCGTTGTTGTCGTGATCGGCACCGGCGCGGGCGGCGGTGTTCTGGCGAATGAACTGGCCCAGAAAGGCGTGAGCGTCGTCGCGCTCGAGGCCGGCGGGCGCTATCTGCCCGAAGACTATGTGAACGACGAATGGGAAAGTTTCGGGCAGCTTGCCTGGCTTGATCCGCGCACCACCAGCGGTGACTGGCGCGTGGCCCGGGATTTCAGCGGGCTTCCCGCCTGGATCGTGAAGGCCGTGGGCGGCACCACAACCCACTGGGCCGGGGCGAGCCTGCGGTTTCAGGACCATGAGTGGAAAACGAAAACCGTCTATGGCGATGTGCAGGGCGCGAGCCTGCTCGACTGGCCCATCGATCCACGCGAGATGGATGACTACTACACCAAGGCCGAAAACAAGCTCGGCGTGACCAATAC
>SLDH01000367.1 GCA_007125415.1 Roseovarius sp. | reverse complement strand
CGCGAAGATGAGCGTCGAGGCGGGCATGGCCGCAAGGCAGCCCGCCACCGCATGGCGCATCACCTCGGTGCCCTCTTCGCCGCCATTGTCGAAGACATTGCGCCCCGACTTGTCGAGCACCGAGAAATGCATGTGCAGCCCGTTGCCGGTATCATCTTCAAAGGGTTTGGCCATGAAAGTGGCGGCAAAGCCGTGCTTGCGCGCCAGCCCCTTGATCAGCGCTTTCATGATCCATGTATCATCGGCTGCGCGCAGGGCGCTCTGGTGGTTGAGCGTGATCTCGAACTGCCCATAGCCGCTTTCCGATGTTGTGGTCTGGGCCGGGAGGCACATGCTGTCACAGGCCTCATACAATTCGGAAAAGAAGCCATCGAAGGCATCGAGCTGTGCCAGCGAGAGCACCGCTGCGGTCTGGACCCTGCGGCCGGTCTGCGGGTTCTTGACGATCTGCAGCGCATCGCCGCTGTCATCCACAAGCGTGAATTCAAGCTCGGTCGCGGCGATCACCTCCCAGCCGCGGGCCTCGAAGCGCGACAGGACGGCCCTGAGCGCATGGCGCGCATCCACCTCGAAGGGGCGTCCATCCTCGTGAAACATCTCCATCGGCACGAAAGGCTGCGGGGTGCTCAACCAGGGCGTGGGCATGGGACCCCGGTCCGACGGCAGCAGCAGTCCATCGGCGTCTCCACTCTCGAAAACGAGCGGTGAGTCGTCGATATCATAGCCGAAGATATCAACATTGAGCGCCGAGAAGGGCATGCGCACCGCCCCATCGGCCAGTTTCGGGGCATAGCTGCCGGGCACACGCTTGCCGCGCATCTGCCCGTTAAGGTCCGTCGCTGCGACGCGCAGGGTCTGAAAGGAGGCAAGATCCATGAATTTCCATCCACCAAATTTGCGGCACGGTATCGCCAAGTCGAGCGCGGTGCCAGCCCCATGTTGCCTCATGGGGTGGCGGCAAGCCTCGCCTCCGAGGCATAGCTGGCGATGCGCGCCGCATGGTCCGACACCCGCATGAGCCAGCGCAGCGCATCGGTGCGCGCAAACACATCCTCGAGCGCGGCTTCCCCCGCCCCGTCGCTCAGAAAGCTGTTGCGTCTCTGCCGGTCATTGCGGGCTGTCATCAACCTTGCAAGCCAGAACAGACGTCGGCTTTCGGCGGCCAGATCCCTGCTGTCCGCCGAGCGCTGCAAGAGCGCCCCGAGATGCTGCGCCGGGCGGCGCAGGGCCGGGTCACGCATCAGCCTGTCGATGATATCGGCGCGGCCTGCGCGGTTCAGCACGCGGCGCAGATGGTCGATCTGGTGCAAGAGCGCGCTGTAGCGCTCCAGCGTGCCCTTGGTGCCGTCCTGCAGGCTGATCTGGCGCATGTAGTCCTTTAATTCATCAAGCGCAGGCCCGGCCTGACTTTGCAGTGTTGCAAGGGCACGCAGATCGGCAGGGGTGGCCAATCCCGAGGCCAGAGCCACGTAGACCCGCTCGGCGATCCGCCGGAAGGCGGTTTCTGCCGCGTCAAGCGCCGCGGCATCATCGCGCAGCAATGTCTTGTCCAGCGAGGCTGTGAGGCCGCTGGTGGCGTCGGGGATGAGCCGGACCACAAACGCGGCGTATTGGCGCGTGAAGGGCAGAAAGAGCAGCGCCGCAGCGATGCTGAAGCCGGTGTGAAAGATCACCAGCGCCAGTTCCGGGCCCACCCCTGCGGCAAGCGCGTCGAGCGGGTCCGCCACCACCAGCAGCAGCGTAAAGGCCAGCATGGCGGTAACGACATTGTAGAGCAGGTTGGCAACGGCTGTCTGGCGCATGGTGGCCGCCCCGCCGATGCTGGCCAGCAGGGCGGTGACGGTGGTGCCGATCTTCATGCCGATCACGATTGTCGCGGCCTGCGAGAAATCGAGCGAGCCGCTGGCCAGAAACACCAGCGCCACCGCCAGCGCCGCGCTGGAGGATTGCATCACAACCGTCATCACGAGGCCGACCATCAGCAATTGCAACTGTCCCCCGAACCCGGGGGGCGGCAGATCATCCGGAGTCACGATGTCGCTGAAGGGCGCGGCGCCAACCTGCATCATGTCCAGCCCGATGAAGAGCAGGCAAAGCCCTGCAAGGATGCGCCCCGCCCGTGCCCAGGCGCCCTGTCCGAGCAGGCCCATGAGGCTGGCCACGAAAAGCGCCGGCAGCGCCACGGACCCCAGTTGCAGCTTGAAGCCCAGCACCGCGACGATCCAGCCGGTGAAGGTGGTGCCGATATTGGCGCCGAAGATCACGCCAAGCGCCTGCGGAAAGCTCAGCAGCCCCGCGCCGACGAACCCCACAACCATTACCGTCGTCGCCGAGGAGGACTGGATCAGCGCGGTGACGAATGTGCCCGTCAGCACCCCGCGAATCGGCGTAGTGGTAAAGCCTGCGAGAATCTGGCGCAGCTGCCCGCTCGCGGCTGTGCGCAGCGCCTCGGTCATCAGGCTCATCCCGAAGATGAAGAGACCGATCCCGCCAAGGATCACCAGGACATCCTGAAGCACCTGCGCCCACCCCGCCGACTGTACAAATCCGTGACAGTTTTGTGAAATTTGTACGTAACGCAAGAGCGAGAACGGGATTTGCGGCGCCTGCGCGACCGTCCTTGGCCGCAACTCCGCGCAGCATCTCTTGATTGGTCAACGAGACATCCGCACCACCGGGCCTGCCTTGCGGACCAAGGACGGTATCCATGTTGATCAAGGTTTGTCTTGGTCGCTTTTCCTGCCATTCGCACCTTCCGCGCAGAATCCGGGTTGCCACTGTCAGGAGCTCCTCATTGCAGCCAAGACGCCAGGCCTCGCGGACTTTGCGCGACGCGCAGGGAGGCTGCCGGATGAAGTGGCGAGATCAAAGGGATTGATTTGCCCGAAGAATTCAAACACCTTCCCCCCTGTTCGGGTGGCCACCTCGGTGCCGGAAGCTGACCGATTTCAACTTGGAGATGACATGCGATATCTTGCTGCTGATGTGGGGGGAACCTTCACTGACCTTGTTTTGCTCGACGGGGCGACAGGGCGACAATATGTGGAGAAAGTGCCATCGGGCGCACGGGGCGCGGCCGCCCCGATTGCGGCGGGGATCAGGCAGATCGTCACACAGGCAGGGCTCACGCCGGCGGATGTGGACCTCTTCGTGCATGGCTTCACTGTCTCGACCAACGCGCTCTTGATGGGTGCAGGCGCGCAGGCGACGCTGGTCACGAGTGTGGGCGCGCGCGATGTTCTGGAGATCCGCAACCAGCTTCGCCCCGGGCTTTACTCTGTGACCACGCCGCGGCCCGAGCCGGTGATCCCGCGCAACCGGGTCTTCGAAGTGGACGGGCGTGTGGATGCCTATGGCGGGGTGGTCTCGGAGATGACCGACGAATCGCTGGCCGCCACTGTCGATGCCGTGGCCGCAACGAAACCCGAAGCCATCGCGATCTGTCTGACCTTCGCGCATCTGCGCCCTGATCACGAATTGCGCCTCGCCGCGGCGCTGCGCGCGCGCCTGCCCGAGGTGCCGCTTTACCTTTCGCACAAGGTCAATCCGCAGATCGAGGAATGGCCCCGTGCCAATACCACCGCCATCGCGGCCTATGTCGGCCCGGTTGTCGATGGCTATCTCACCCAGCTTGAATCCACCCTCGCCGACGAGGGGCTGAGCGCGCCGTTGCGTATCATGCGCAGCGATGGCGGTGTCGCCACACCCGCCTCGGCCCGCGACAACCCGGCGCATACGCTGCTCTCGGGCCCTGCTGGCGGCGTTGTGGCCGCGCGCGAGTTGATCGGCAGCCTGGGCATCGAGAACGCCATCACCTTCGATATGGGCGGCACATCGGCCGATTTCTCGGCCGTCGTGGACAGCGATACGCGCATGATCCGTCAGCGCACGCTGGCCGGCCAGCCCCTGCGCCTGCCCACGCTCGATGTCGAGACGATCTCTGCCGGGGGCGGCTCCATCGGATGGGTGGATATGGGCGGTGCGCTGCGCGTCGGTCCGCAGTCTGCCGGTTCCGTGCCGGGGCCGGCCTGCTACCCTGAGGGCGGTGACGAACCCACGGTCACCGATGCCGCGCTCGTCATGGGGCTTTTGCACCCCGATCACTATCTTGGCGGGCGCATCACGCTTGATGCCGAGGCCGCCCATGAGGCCATCCGCAGCAAGATCGCCGAGCCACTGGGGCTGAGTGTGGAGGAAGGGGCGCTGGCCATCGTGCGTATCGCCAGCGCGTCCATGGCGCAGGCGATCCGCACCTTGTGCGTGGAGCGCGGGGTCGATCCGCGCCGCTTCTGGCTGGTGGCCTTTGGCGGGGCAGGGCCGCTCTTTTCGGGGTTTCTGGCCAAGATGCTCGATATGCGCGGCGTGATCGTGCCGGCGCATCCGGGCGTCTTTGCGGCCGAGGGATTGCTGATGAGCGACATTCGCCACACCGCCCAGGCACCCTGCACCGGGCTCTTGACCGATGAGAGCCGTGCGGCGGAATTCACCAGCCTCGCCCATCGTCTGCGGCAGGAAACCGATGAAATGCTGGCCGAAGACGGGATCGAGCGTGACAAGCGCAGTTTCCGCTGTTTTGCGGGCCTGCGCTATGTGGGGCAGTTCCATGAGCTTGATGTGGAGATCGCGCCCGACCATCTGACGACATGGGACGCGCCCGCCGTGCTGGCACAGTTTCACGCACAGCACGCGCAGGTCTATGGGCATGCTGATCCCGAAAGCCCGGTCGAGTTCGTCTCGGTGCAGATGAACGCGCTGGGCGGCATCGATCGCCCCGAGGTGGGTGAAAGCACGGATGCACCGGCATCCGATACCGGTAGTGCCCCTGCCACACGTCAGATGCTGCTCGATGCGCAGGAGGGCTATGTGGAGGCGCGTGTGATCGACCGCGCGAGCCTCGGGCCGGATGATGCCGTCAGGGGCCCCGCCATCATCAATCAGCTTGATTCGACCGTGATCGTGGCCCCGGGCGAGACCGCCACGCTGCATGGCCGCCGGACAATCATCATCGAAAGGGAGACAAAGGCATGACCGCGCAAATCGACAGCATCAGCCGCGATGTGTTTCAGTACGAGGTCGTCAGTGTCGCCGAGGAAATGTCCATGGCGCTCAAGGGCGCTGCCTTTTCCTCGATCATCTGGGACATGCTGGATTATGCCTGCGGCGTGCTTGATCCGGAAGGCAACACCATCGCCCAGGCCGAGACCATCCCCGCGCAACTGGGGATCATGCCCACGGCGGTGAAGCGCATCTTCGAGGTGATCCCGCTGGAGCAGTGGGAGGAAGGCGATGTGATCATCTGCAACGATCCCTTCTTCGGCTGCACGCACACCCCCGATATCCTGCTCTTCAGCCCGGTGTTCCACGAAGGCGAGATCTTTGCCATCGCGGCCACGGTCGCGCATCACATCGATGTCGGCGGCAAGGTGCCGGGCACGGAGGCGGCGGATTCGGTCGAGGTGTTCGAGGAAGGCATCCGCATCCCGCCTCTGAAGCTTGTCGAGCGCGGCCAGTCGAACAACGCGATTTTCGCCATCATCAAGAAGAACGTGCGTGACCCGGAGGCCTGTGCAGGCGATCTGCGGGCCCAGATTGCCGCCTGCCGCACCGGCGAGCGGCGCATGCGCGATCTTTGCCAGCGCTATGGGCTCCAGACCCTGCGCGCATTGATGACGGCGAGCCTCGATTACGGCGAAACCTATGTGCGCGCGGCCCTCTCCAAGGCGAAGATTCGCGAAAGCAGCGCGACCATTCTGGTGGAGGACGACGTGACCTCCGATGAGCCGATGACCATGAAGGTCGCCGTGCGCATCGAGGATGATGACAGCCTGACGGTCGATTTCACCGGCACATCGGCACAGCGTGCCTACGGGATGAACTGCCCGGTCGCCTCGACCATCGGGATGACCCATTACGCGGTCAAGGTGATCTTCTCGCCCGATGTGACGCAGAACGAGGGCTGCAACCGCCCGCTCAACATCATCGTGCCGGAGGGCACTTTTCTGAACCCGTTCGAGCCTGCGGCCACTTCCGTGCGCCATATCACGCAGCTTGCCGTTGCCGATCTGGTGCTGAAGGCGCTGACGCCGATGATGCCGGAAAACGCGGCGGCGGGGTGTCAGACTTCCTTTCCCACCTTCACCGCCGGGGGCGTGGATGACCGGCCCGGCGCGCGCACCTACTCGAACCAGCAGCCCTATTTCGTCATCGCCGATATCATCAGCGGTGGCATGGGCGGCTATCGCGGCGGCGACGGGCTCAGCGGGATCGACACCCATGGCGGCCATTGCGCGATCCTGTCCGCCGAGGTGACCGAGACGATGAGCCCCGTGCGCGTGCTGAAAACCGAGCTGGTGCCGGATTCGGGCGGCGCGGGCAAGTGGCGTGGCGGCCTCGCGATCAGGCGCAGCTATGAAGCGCTGAGCGAGTCGATGGTGCTTTCGGGCTATATCCAGCAATCCCGCCCCGACACTGCGGCCTGGGGCTATGAAGGGGGCGAGAACGGCAAGCCGTCTTCGGCCTGGCACATCCCCAAGGGCGGCGAGGCCCGAAAGCTCAAGAGCAAATGGGTCGCCTTGAAATTGAACCGCGGCGACGTGGTGACCATGACAGGCAGCGGCGGTGGCGGCTGGGGGCGGCCCGAAGAGCGCGAACCGGCTCTCATTGCGCGTGATAAGGAGCTGGGGTACGTCACCGAAGGGTAGGGCGGCGCTTAACAGGTTACTGAAAAGGTCCTGCGCATGTCTGTCCTGATACAGAGGGTGGGGCCGCGTGGCGCGGAGCAGGTTTGCGGCTCAAGAGGCTTGGAGGGGGGAGCCGGGCAATCTTTCAGCAACCTGTTCGCGTATATCGCGTCAAGCGGCGTTCACTTCCGACCCCCCGGGCTATCGCATGCCCTGTCACTCGGCAGAAGTGAACCCGATCAGACGCGACATGCCATAAGCTGCCTGTCGGCTGTGTTGCGGTGCCGCGGCGGGCGGCGACTGGCCAGTTGCCACACTACGGCACAAGCATCCGTTTCCCGTTCGCGGGCTAGGCACATCGTTTTTCAAGGCGGGCTCAGTTCTCGCTCAGGGCCACTTTCATGTCGCGCACCTGGTAGATTTCCTCGCCATCGGCTTCGACCCGGCCATCGGCCACGCCCATGGTGAGGCGGCGGGTCTGCACCGCCTTGGTGAAATCCACCCTGTAGGTGAGCATCCTGCGATCAGGGCGGACCATGCCGGTCAGCTTCACTTCGCCGACGCCCAGCGCATAGCCGCGCCCTTTCCATCCCCGCCAGCCGAGATTGAACCCCGTCAGCTGCCACAATCCGTCCAGCCCCAGACAGCCGGGCATGATCGGATTGCCCGGAAAGTGACAGGCGAAAAACCACAGGTCGGGCGTGATGTCGAATTCGGCCACCACATGCCCCTTGCCATGCGCGCCGCCACTGTCGGAAATATCCGTGATCCGGTCCATCATCAGCATCGGCGGTTCGGGCAATTGCGCATTGCCGGGCCCGAAAAGCTCGCCCCGCGCGCATTTCAGCAGATCGTCACGATCAAAACTGCTCGGATATTCGGACATCTGGCGGCGATCCTTGCTGGCAGTGGCATGCGCGAGATGCTCTAACACCCGCAAAGTAACCCCGCAAGCCCTCGCAACAGGCAGGAAAGCTATGAAAAATGAAGGAAAGCGATTGTATTTCGGGGGTCGCGCGACTTATATTGAGCGCGTGGAAAAAGGTAAGTGGCAATGACACGTCAAGCGATCGAAACCGGAACCAAGTGGCTGACATCGGCCGGACTGCGCCCGACCAGGCAGCGCGTGGCACTGGCCACGTTGCTCGTGGGCGATGGCCAGCATCGCCACGTCACCGCTGAAAGTCTCTTTTCGGCCACGAAAGATTCGGGCGAGAGCGTCTCTCTGGCCACCGTTTACAACACATTGCGCGCCTTCTGCGACGCCGGGCTGCTGCAAGAGGTTATGGTAGATGGCTCGAAGAGCTATTTCGACACCAACACCCATGATCACCCGCATTTCTTCTGGGAAGACGATCAGACCCTGACCGACGCGCCGGCGGACGAGTTGGAAATCACCCGTGTGCCCGACGCGCCGGAGGGCGCAGAGATCGCCAGTGTCGATGTGGTGATCCGCCTGCGCCGGACCTGAACTGCCCAACCCTGCCGGAATGGTCTGACGGCCCGCGCGGGGAGCGCTGACCGTCCGGATCGGTTTCCGGCGCATCCCTCGCCCCAGCGGAGCCGCGCATATGAAAGCCATCAGCTATACCCGTTTCGGCCCCGCGGCAGAGGTGTTGGAGCTGGGCGAGGTCGTAAACCCGGCACCCGGCCCTGGCGAGGTGCTCGTCCGGCTCAGCCATTCCGGTGTGAACCCGTCAGACGCCAAGGCGCGGGCAGGGGCGCGTCCCGGTGTCACAAAACCCGCTTTTCCACGCATCATTCCGCATTCCGATGGGGCCGGTATCATCGAAGCCGTGGGCGACGGTGTGGAGAGCAGCCGCGTGGAAGAAGCTGTCTGGATCTGGAACGGACAATGGCAGCGCAGCCATGGCACAGCGGCGGAATACATTGCCCTGCCTTCGGAACAGGCCGTGCCCCTGCCCGACGGGGTGAGCGCGGAGACGGGGGCGTGCCTTGGCATTCCGGGGCTGACCGCCGCGCATGTGGTGTTCGGCAGCGGCGCAGTCGAGGGCAAGACCCTGCTCGTTTCGGGAGGTGCGGGCGCGGTCGGGCATAATGCGGTTCAACTGGCGAAATGGGGCGGTGCCACCGTGATGGCCACTGCCTCCCCGCGTGATCATGCGCGCGTGCGCGCCGCCGGGGCCGATCATGTGTTCGACTACCGGAGCCCTGATCTGGCAGCGTCTGTTCTCGAGGCGAGCGGCGGCGGTGTCGAGCGCGCCATCGAGGTGGAATTTGGTGCCAATATCGATCTGCTTGCACAGGTACTGACACCCGGTGGGTGCATCATCGCCTACGGCTCGGGGCGGAACATGACACCGACGCTACCCTTCGGCCCCCTCATGTTCAAGGCGATCGGGATCGAACTGGTTTTGGTCTACAGTCTGGATTTCGATGCGCGGGCCCGCGCGATCTCGCATCTGCACAAGGCTCTGTTGGAAGGCGCTCTGAAACCGGCCATTGATCAGGTGCTGCCCCTGTCGCGCGCCGCCGAGGCGCATGATGCTGTCATGCGCGCGGGACGCGCCGGTGCGGTTCTGCTGGAAATCTGAATACGCCATAGGCCGCATTTCAGGCATGTTGCCCCAAATGGGATTCGGCTCCGCCCGCTCCAAGGCGGGCGTATGCCCTGGCGCCGGGATACCGCTGAACCCGATCAGGCGCAACATGCTCCAACAGGTTGCTGAGAAAGCGCCTGACTCCTGCCGCCAAGCGCTTTGAGCCGGAGAACTGTTCCGCGCCACGCCGCCCCCAAAGACTCGCCCGGGCGACCAGCCCGGGCGCAAGTCACCATTGTGCTGTCACAAGCCTCAGGCGATGGCCACAAGCTCTATGTCGAAGGTCAGGTCGCGCCCGGCGAGCGGGTGATTGGCGTCGAGCGTGACTTTCTCTTCGGTCACTTCGACAACGGTGACAGGCATCACCTGGCCTTGCGGGCTCTGCAATTGCAATTGCGTTCCCAGATCGAGTGGGATTTCATCGGGAATATCCGCGCGCGGCACATCCTGACGGTTGCCGGGATCAACCGGCCCATAGGCCTGATCGACCGGCACTTCGACGATCTTTTTCTCACCCACTTCCATGCCGGGCACGGCGGCGTCAAGTCCGGGGATGATCTGGCCCGAACCGACGGTGAACTCGAGCGGCTCGCGTCCTTCGGATGAATCGAAAACCTCTCCATCGCTGAGAGTACCCTTGTAGTGAATTTGTACTGTGTCGCCCGATTTAACCTGGGTCATGAAATATCCGATCTGATTGGGGTGGGTTGGCAAGGCTGCAGGCTGCGTGCAGGTACTTGGTTCATGATCTGAGCCTATCCGGCGAATCGGCGGATTGCAAACCGGTTGCTCCGCATCGCCGGACCGGCGATGATGCGGCGGGCTCTCGCCTTCCGGTCTGTCAGGGCATGGGTAAGGAGCGCTTGAGGAGGTTTGCATGGCCATCCGCACCTGCATCTTCGATGCTTACGGCACCCTTTTTGACGTGGCCGCAGCCGCGCGCGCCGTTGCCGCAGAGCCGGAACGTGCCGAATTTGCCTGTGCCTGGCCGCGCATTGCGGCACACTGGCGCGCAAAGCAGTTGCAATACACGTGGCTGCGCGCGGTAATGAACCGACACTGCGATTTCTGGCAGGTGACACAGGATGGTCTCGACTGGGCGCTGGAGGCAGAAGGTTTCGCCGACGAGGCATTGCGTGCGCGGCTCCTGCAGCTCTATTGGGAATTGGAGGCCTTCGAGGAGGTGCAGGAAACACTGCAGATTCTCAAGGACGAGGGTCTGACGATCGCGATTCTGTCGAATGGTGCACCGCCCATGCTCGAGGCTGCGATCACTTCGGCCGGAATCGGCTCCTTGCTGGATGATGTGTTGTCGGTGGAAAGCGTCGGCGTCTTCAAGCCGGCTGAAAGCGTCTATGATCTTGTGGGCGCGCGTTTCGGATGTGCGCGAGGGACGGTGCTCTTTGTTTCGTCAAACGGCTGGGACGCGGCGGCGGCTGCGGGCTACGGGTTTCGGACCGTCTGGGTCAACCGCGCTGGTGAGCCCATGGACCGGCTGCCCCACCGCCCGCATCATGTGCTTGCGGATCTGAGCGGCGTTCCCGCACTTGTCACGCCCTCGACGTGAAGCCGGTGCCACCGCAAGCCAGATATTCCGCCGCCGCGCGTCCGGCCCAGCGGCCGGTGGCCAGACAGGCGGTGAGCAGGTAACCGCCCGTGGGTGCCTCCCAGTCCAGCATCTCGCCGCAGGCAAAGATGCCCGGGCGGCTGCGCAGCATCAGGCCTTCGTCCAGCGCATCGAGGCGCAGGCCCCCGGCTGTGGAGATCGCGTCATCCATCGGGCGCGGCCCCCCGAGCGGCACAGGCAGCGCCTTGAGGAGCGGTGCGAGGCCATCGGGCAGGGGGCGGGCGAACTCCATCAGCAAGGCGATCTTCACCGGGCTGAGGCGCAGGCTCTTGCGCAGGTGGTTGCTGCGGCTCATCCTGCCGCGCGGGCGGGCGAGGCGCTCGCGGATCGTGGTCAGGTCAAGATCGGGCAGCAGATCCAGCGTGAGCGGTGTGCCGTCGCGCAGGGCGCGCGAGAGCGTGTAGATGCCCCCGCCCTCGATGCCATGGGTGGTCAGTATCACCTCGCCGCGTGATCGCGCCGCGCCGGCCTGCAGGGCAATGGCCTTCACGGGGTGGCCCAGATGGGGCACCATATGCGCCGACCATGCGACATCAAAGCCCATGTTGGCGGGCTGGAAGGGCACCGTGAGCCCCGGCAGATATCCCGCCCAGGCACCGTCTGACCCGAGCCTTGCCCAGCTTGCCCCGCCACAGGCCAGCACCGTCACGCGCGGGGTGATCCGGCGCGCGCCATGGGGTGTGTCGAAGAGTGCGGCGTCATCCGCCCATCCCGTCCAGCGCCAGCGGCGATGCAGGGTCACGCCGCTTGCCTCCAGCCGCGCAAGCCAGGCGCGCAAAAGCGGTGAGGCCTTCATCGCCACCGGAAAGACCCGGCCCGATGAGCCGGTGAAAAGCGGCTGACCCAGCCCTTCGGCCCAGCGGCACACTGCCTCCGGTCCGAAGGTCGTCAGCATGGGGCGCAACGCGGGCGCGGCCTCCTGATAGGCTGCGAGAAACGGCGCGAGCGGCTCGGCCTTGGTGAGGTTGAGGCCCGATTTTCCGGCCATCAGGAATTTGCGCGCGGGTGAGGGCTTCGCCTCGGCCACGGTCACGTGCAGCCCGGCCCGCGCCATGGTTTCAGCCGCCATCAGCCCCGCCGGCCCTGCACCGATGACAAGCGCGTCGGCCATCAGGCGCATGGCCAGTCCGGGTAGTCGCACAGGTTTTTCACGCCGCTGCCCTTGTCGCTGAAGGCAAGGATATCATCCTCTTGCGCGCCCCCCTGTTCAGGGCGCAGGATTGGTCCATGTCTGACCCGATCTGCCCGCTCTGCCAGCGGCCCATTCCCCCCGGTGTGCGCCAGAGCACGCACCACCTCGTCCCGAAATTGAAGGGTGGCAAGGGCGGGCCTGTCGTGTTGTTGCATCAGATCTGCCACAATGAAATTCACGCCACGCTGACCGAGGGGGAACTGGCGCGCGACTTTTCCACGATCGAGGCGCTGCGCGCGCATCCAAGGCTGGCGCGCTTCATCAACTGGGTCAAGCGGCGCCCGCCGGAATTCCACTCGCGCAGCCCGGGGGGGCGCCGCAAACGCCGTTGACGGGGCGACATGCGGCACGTGGGGCTTGGCCTTGAACCTTCCCACGCTATCCGATCAGCGCCTTGATCGCGGCCGCATGCTCGGCCGTTGCCCCAAGGCTGTCTGCGGCCAGATCACGTGCCTCCTGCACCAGCGCGTCGGGCGCGACGATCCGGTCGAAGAGGCCCCAGGCAAGGGCTTCATCGGCGCTCACCTTCTGGCCGCCCATGAGGATCAGCTTGGCGCGCGCCGGGCCGATGAGCTTCACCAGCCGGGCCGGATCGGAGGGTTGTGGCAGAAAGCCCAGCCGCATCACCGGGTAGAAGGCCTTGGCCGAAGGCACCGCAAGGCGCATGTCGCAGGCCAGCACCATGCCCATGGCTCCGCCCGCCACCGTGCCGTTGAGCGCGGCGATGCTGACCCCCGGTAGTTTCGCGATCGCGCCGGAAAGCCGCTCCCATAGCGGTGAGGTGGGCAGGCCGGTCTTCGCCGCCTCAAGGTCCATGCCCGCCGAGAACGCCTTGCCCTCGCCGGTCAGGATCAGTGCCCGCGCCTCTCTGGCGGCAAGGGCGATATCGCCCAACTCTTCCAGCATCGCGGCGGTCAGCGAGTTGGCCTTCTCTGGGCGGTTGAGCTTGGCGATCCAGAGGTCGCCGTCTTTCTCCAGGGTGATCATCTGAGGCCCACCTGCTGCCGGATGGCGGGATCGCGCAGCGAGATTTCCTTGCCCAGCCAGTCATCCGCTGCGGGGCTGCACATCCACAAAAGCGCGCGCGCAGGCCAGTCGGGCGGGATATGGTCGGCCCATTCAAGCCGGCTCACGGGGTTGATGCCGCTGGCCTTGATCTGATGCTGCATTTCGGTGGCCACGGTTCCGGGCGAAAGGCCGATGGCGCGGATACCATGGGCGGCACCTTCGCCATGGGCGCACATGGTCAGCATCGCCGCCCCGGCCTTGGAGGCGCAATAGTGGCTCCAGCCTTCGAGCGCGTGATGGGCTGCGCCCGAGCTGACCGTCAGGATAGTCCCGCCTCCAGCGGCCTGCATGACAGGCATGGCCGCGCGCATGCCGTGATAGACGCCCTTGAGATTGATATCGATCACCTTGCCCCAGGCGTTCACGTCCGACTCGGCCATCGGGGCGATGGGCTCGATCACGCCGGCATTGCCGATAAGCACATCGAGCCCGCCGAACCTTTCGGCACAGGCAGTGACCGCAGCACTGACGTCATCGAAGTCGCTCACATCACAGGGAAGTGCCAGCGCTTGCGCGCCGATTTCCCCGGCCAGCGCCTCGATCTGGGCCACGTTGCGCGCGGCGAGTCCTACATTGGCACCGGCCTTTGCAAAAACCCGCGCGGTTGCGGCCCCTATACCCCGGCTCGCGCCGGTGATCAGCACGGACTTTCCCTGCATATCGCCCCTTCTCCCACTTTTGCGGCCTGTTCACGGCCCTACCTATCCAGCACAGAGGCCGGAATAAAGGGATTTCTAAGCCCGGGAAATGGCTGTGAAGACCTCTG
>SLDH01000174.1 GCA_007125415.1 Roseovarius sp. | reverse complement strand
GGGGTTGCCCGCAAGGCTGAGCGCGATGAGCGTCATCTCGGTGGCCCCGCCGGGGGCGAAGCTGACGAGCAGGAGATCGAAGTTCTGGTCCGTTTGATGGGCAAGGGCCAGGGCGATCAGCGTCGCAAGGGCCATCATCCCCGCAACCGAAAGGGCCGCGAGCCCCGCGCCATGGCCGAGCTGCGCGCGCGACAGCCCGTAAAACCGCGTGCCAAGGGCTGTGCCCACCACAATGAGTGCCAGATCGATCAGCCATTGCGGCAGTTCCGGCGTGACCACACCCGAAAGCGACAGAGCGGCGCCCACGGCCATCGGCCCCGTCAGGTGCCCCGCGGGCAGGCGCAGCGCCTGGCCCAGCGCGATGCCGGCAAGAATGGCACCAAGGACGATCATCAGCCCGGACCATGACGTATCGCCCCGCGCAAGGCTCATGCCGCCCGCACTGCCCACGGGCGCGCCCAGCCAGAGCGACAGGCCGATGGGCAGGAGCGTGACGATGAGCACGATCCGCAGGAATTGCTGAAGGATCACACGGGCCGGATCGGCACCCGCGGATTCGGCGAAACTGATGCTTTCGTAAAAGCCGCCGGGCATGGCCGCGTAGAAGGCCGATGCACGGTCATACTGGCCCATCTTGTGAAAGAGCGCGAAATTGAGCGCGATGCAGAGCGGCACGAAGGCCATGAGGGCCAGAAAGCTCAGCGCCAGCAGGCGCGTATCGGCAAAGAGATCCGCCGTGACCTGTGCGCCGATCAGCACACCGATGACGCCGATGAAGCCAAGGCGCAACGTGGCCAGACCCTTGAATTGCGGTGGCAGCCAGCCGCGCGCAAAACTGCAGATCAGCGCGGAGGCCAGAAGCGGCCCGAGCAGATAGGGCAGGGGCAGGCCCGCCCATTGGGCCAGAGGCCCCGCGAGGGCGCAGACCGCGATGAGAGTGAGGGTTGCCGGCATGCCGGGTTTGAAGCACTCCGGGCGCGGCTGCGCAAGCGCGACTCAGGCGAAATCGATGAACCGCGCGAAAGGCATCTCGCGCAGGCGCGTGCCGGTGGCGGCGAAGATCGCCCCGGCAAGGGCGGCGGCGGCGGGTGGCACCGGCGGCTCACCGATGCCGCGCACGGCGGTGCCATTTTCCAGCCCCCGGACGGAAATCTCGGGTATCTGCGAGAAACGCAGGCTTTGGAAACTGTCGAAGTTGTCCTGCTCCGCGCGGCCCCCGGCATAGGTGGTCTCGCCCAGCATCGCATGGCCCAGCCCCCAGATCACGCCGCCGCGCATGTTGTTCTCGAAATTCACCGGGTCCACCACGCGGCCCACCTCGGCCGCCGCCCAGACAGCAAGCAGCCGGATGCCCCGGTCCGTCGCCTCGGCCTCCACCACCTCGGCGCAGGGCACCCCGAAGGAGGTGGTCAGGGCGACGCCCCGGCCCTTGCCCGGCCCGGGCGCGGGGCCGCTCCAGCCCGACATCTCGCCCACCGCCTCCAGCACCTTGCGCGCCAGCGGATCGGTGCACAGGCGCAGCCGCTCCTCCAGAGGGTCGGCGCCCGCTGCATGGATCAACTCATCAAGTCCGGCATTGTAGAAAAACCCGTTGCTCGACGCGCCCACGGCGCGCCAGGAAGAGATTTCGGCCAGATCGGGCGCGCGATAGCCCGTCACCCGGTGATGGGGGATACCGAAGGGCTGATCCCAGGCGCCAGCGACGATCTGGCTGTCGGGCCCGGGCGGCGCGCCGGTCTGACGGCGCATCTGCGAGGCGATGACCGAGGGCATGGCGATACCCAGATCATAGGCCTCGACCTTGCCCTGCGAGACAGCGCCGCGCATCCGGGCCATGGCGATCTGGCGGGGATGGTCCTGACGCATGTCCTCCTCGCGGCCATAGGTCAGCTTGACCGGCGTGCCGGGCATCTGCATGGCGATCTCGGCGGCGCGGCTTACCACCGCATCCTCGAGCCGGTGGCCGAAACTGCCGCCGATCATCTGCGCATGGAGGGTGATGCGGCGGGCGGGGATGCCGGTGATCCGGCTGACATTGTCCTGCACGAAGCGCGGAATCTGGGTGCCGGTCCAGATCTCGGCCGCATCCGCATCCACCCGCACGGTGGCATTGACGGGCTCCAGCGGGGCGTGGGCGAGATAGGGCGCGCGGTATTCCGCGCTGATCACCTGCCCGTCGCGCAGGGCGGCTTCCACATCGCCATCGTTGCGCCTGCGGCTGTCGCGCGCGCGCCTCGTGAAACTGTCGGACAGGGCCTGCCAGTGCTCCTGCATCCGGCCCGGCATGGGCGAGGGGCCCCAGTCAAATCGGATGGCCTGTGCGGCGCGCATGGCCCGCCATGTGTTGTCGGCCACCACCCCCACGCCACCGGTCACGGGCACCACCGCCCTGACACCGCGCATGGCCAGCGCGTCCGTTGCATCGTAGCCCAGCAACGCGCCTCCTCGGGCGGGATTGAGAACGACCGCGGCATGAACCATGCCGGGCAGGTCGACATCGATGCCGTAGTCTTGCGTGCCGGTGGATTTCGCCACCATGTCGGGGCGCTGCATCGGTTGGCCGATCAGGCGCCATTGCTCTGGCGGGCGCAGCGTGACAGTGCGGGCGGGCTCAAGCCGTGCTGCGGCTGCCGCCAGCTCGGTATAGGCAAGGCGCGTGCCGTCGGGCAGGACCACCGCGGCGCGCTCGGTGCGCAGCCTGCCCGCGGCGACGCCGCTCTGTTCGGCTGCCGCTTGCCTGAGGGTTTCGCGGGCCACCGCGCCGGCCTCGCGCAGCTTGTCGAAGCCGTCGGGCACGGTGGTGGAGCCGCCGGTGATCTGCAACCCGATCAGCTTCATCGCGGTGTCCAGCCCGGCCTGCGCGATACCGTTGAACGCACCGGGCGCCATGAAAGCCGCGACCTCTTCGGACAGCGCGGTGTTCCAATAGGCTGCCGAGGGCGGTCCGGGATCGAGCCGGACCTGATCGAGTTCCACATCCAGCTCCTCGGCGATGAGCGCGGCCTGCACACCATAAGCCCCCTGTCCCATATCGGCGCGGGGGGTGATCAGGGTGATCGCTTCGGCGGTGATCAGCACATAAGGCGTAAGCGCCGCCGCGCCGGGCGGAGGATCGTCGAGCAGCGGGTTGGCGACGGGCCGATGATGGCTGTAGACGCCGAACGCGACCCCGCCGGCGATGGCGGCAGAGCCGATGAGGAAGGTCCGGCGGGCGATGCGGCGCGCGCGACCCATCGCTCAGACCTCACGCAGCCGCGCCGCGGCCTCGCGAATGGCGGCGCGGATGCGCGGATAGGTGCCGCAGCGGCAAAGATTGCCGTCCATCGCGCGGTCGATCTCTTCGTCATTCGGGTCTGGCGTTTCAGCAAGCAGCGCGGCGGCGGCCATGATCTGGCCCGACTGGCAATAGCCGCATTGCGCCACCTGATGGGTGATCCAGGCCATCTGCACCGGATGGGGTGCCTCGGGCGTGCCAAGCCCTTCGATCGTGGTGATCTCGACCCCTTGGGCGTCTTCTGCCCGGATCTGGCAGGCACGCGTGGCGACACCATCGAGATGCACGGTGCAGGCCCCGCATTGGGCGATACCGCAGCCGTATTTCACGCCCATGAAGCCCAACTCGTCGCGCAGGACCCACAGAAGCGGCATCCCGGGCTCCACCTCGGCGCGGTAGGGTGTTCCATTGACGATCAGTTCCATAGTGACCCCCCTTGCGGCTCATGGATATCTAGCAGGCGGCATGAAAATGAACAGGGGCTGCCTCCAGGCGCGGTGAGCCGGAAAACTGTTCCACGCCAAGCTCGCCCCGAGATCTCGTCCGGGCGGCGGCAAGGAGGATCAGAAAACTGCCCGAGAGGCAGTTTTCCCGACGAACACTCTCCCGTCAAACAGCAGGTTTGCCTTCGGTAAAACGGGG
>SLDH01000293.1 GCA_007125415.1 Roseovarius sp. | reverse complement strand
TTTGTAGATTGGGGTGTCGATATCTACCGCTTTGTGAACAATCAACTGGCGGGTGACGGCATGACGCTTTTCATTTACTGGAGCCACAGTTGGCGGCTGCCCTCGCTGTTCATGATTGCCGGGATCGGCACATGGTTTCTCACCCGCAGGTCACTCGGCCCCGGGTTCTTGCCCGAACGATTGACAAGATTGCTGGTGCCCTGCCTGTTCGGCATGTTCTTTCTCAACGTGTTCAGTGGCTTTGCCATGGAGAAAATGGCAGGACTCCCACCCGGCTTCGCGATGTTCTGGTGGCAGTGGCTGACGGCACCGAAGCTTGGGCAAGTCCAGCATCTGTGGTTCTTGCTGAATCTGGCAGCCTATACCGTGCTGTGCTGGCCGATCTTCCGGTTCGGTGAACATTTGGTCAGCACGCCCTTATCGCCACCGCGATTGGTTCTGTTCCTTCTGGTCCTCTCGGCTGTTGCGGTTGTGCTGCTGAAGCCCCATGCTGCGGCCTTGACCGGCGACAACTATCAGTTTGTCTTCTATCTTTGCTTTTTTGCTGGCGGCTATGTCATCGGCGCACAAGGAGCGGCAATGCTCGATTGGTGTGGCCGCCATGCATGGAAGATATTGATCCTCGCAATCCTGCTTTTCTCGGTGAAAGTCACGCTGCTGACCCTTGCCTTGCTCGACGATCCTGCGACGGGCCAGGCCTTGGCCGAAGGCGGCTGGCGACCCTTGGGGCTTGCGCCGGCCAATGCCACCGCGTTCTCGGTGATCGAGGCAGCAACCGCCTGGGGCTGGTGCATCGCAGCGCTCGGGCTCGCCGTGCGGTATCTCGGCCGCCCATCCGCAGTGTTGTCACGGCTCAACCGGGCTGTCTTTCCGGTCTATGTGCTGCATTTTCCGGTCACCATCGTGGGGCTTGCGCTGGTGGCACAGATATCGCTGCCCTGGCATGTGGAATTTCTCGGATTGCTGATCTTCGTCTATGGAGTCACCTGGTTTTTTTGGATGGTGTTTGATCGGCTCGGCCCGGCGGCCCGCCTCGTGGGAGGTAAGCCTCAAGGCGCGGCTGGAAGGGCGGAGAGGTAAGTGTTCCCGCAAGGCAATTGATCGCCGTCGGCTCATCCCAAAGGCAGCTCAATGCGCAGAAATCCAGTATCACTTCTGCCCAGATCCCGCGCGCCGATCGCCTTCACTTCGTCTGGATACTGGCGCAGCCCGGGGCCTGTTTCATAGATGACCGATGTATCCGGCAGCCTGGCAAATGCCCAGCCGCCTTGCCGCTCGGTGCTGCCCGGCTCGGATACCTTCTCCAGCCGACTGATGTGATCAGCGAGCACATCGCGAATCAGGCGATTACCCACCGGGAGAAAGCGGTCGGCAGGTACGGCGGCGAAGGGCCCGCCGCCCTGGGCGCGGTAGCTGTTGGTGGCGAGGATGAAGACCTGATCATCCCCGACGCTCTCTCCCCTGAAACGCAGATTGCGGATGCGCCTCGCATCGGGATGGGCGCGCTTGCCCGTCCTGTCGAAACGCGCAGGCTGGCTGACATCGATCTCGTAGTCTAGGCCCGCAATCACGTCGAAATGATGCCCGGGCAACGATTTGCCGATCAGGCATTGCCCGGGCAGGCCGGGTTTGATCCGGTTGAAGATCACGGCTGCGCGTTCCAGCCAATCGCGCAGTTCCCGGCCTGCCACGCGGACTGCGCAAAGCAGATTGGGAAAGCTGTAGAGATCCGCCGCGTGTCGCAGGCACAGATCGCCGGGCGGGATGTCCGTGTAATAGGCTGGCCCGCCGCGCCCCCCGGTCTTGAACGGGGCCGAGGCCGCAAGCACGGGGATGCCTGCCTCATCGGTCGCTTTAAGCAGTTCTTCGACTACCGCCACCTTGGCGCGATCTATGAGCATCATGGCCGCTGACGGTGCTGCAAGGTCAAGATAGCTGTGCAACGGAACATCCGTTTTCCCCAAGGGGCGGGACGTTCGCCTGATCGTGCGGGTATGGGCAGATTGCAGAAGATCTGTCAGGTCACGGTCCGGCGGCGATCCGGGATCGACCGGGATGGCTTCGGCCTTGGCCGAGGTGACGCGCCATCCTTGGCGCTTGCGAGTCAGGTCAAGATCCAACACACCGATATGCGAGGCCCGCGCGCCCGCCATGACAGCGGGAGTGCCGTTCAGCCGCCCTTCGACAGGGCACGCGCCCCTGACCGCATTGAACTCCGGAGATGGAAACACCTCATGCGTATGCCCTGCGAGGATCGCATCGATCCCGCTGACGGTGCCGAGGGTAAGGGCGGCATTCTCCATCAAGGGCTCCGCCGGGCTTGCGGTGATGCCACTATGGGTCAGGGCGATCACCAGATCAGCCCCCGCCGCACGCATCCGGGGCGCGTAGAGCCGTGCGGTTTCAGGAATGTCGCGGCTTACCGCGCGCCCGTTCAGATGATGCCTGTCCCAGGTGGTGACTTGCGGCGGAATGAAGCCGATCACCCCGATGCGCAGGGTGTGGCGTCGGCCTTGCGTATCCATCAACTGCCGGTCGAGCAGCAGGTAAGGTGCAAACATTGGCTCTGACGCTGCCGTGCCGTCGATTGCGAGCAGGTTCGCGCAGGTGACGGGGAATTCTGCCGGAGCCAGGGCGGCCTTCAGCCAGTCCAGTCCGAAATTGAATTCGTGATTCCCAAGGCTTGCGGCATCATAGCCAAGCGCGTTCATCGCCAGAATCGTCGGATGCACTTCGCCAGCCGAAAGATCGCCCAGTGTGATCAGATCGCTCAGCGGTGTGCCTTGCAGAAAGTCCCCGCTATCGAACAAGAGCGCGTTGGGCATTTCGGCCCGCAGGCGGCGGATCAGCGCTGCCGCCCGGGTGAGCCCGTAATCCGCCACATCGCGGTTGGTGTAGTAATCATGCGCCAGAAGATTGCTGTGTACATCCGTAGTCTGGAGAAGGCGCAGCCGGAGGGTCACCGCTGCGGCACCGGCACGGTCGGTGGAGCTATGTATTTCTTCTCTCATGCCGATTTGTCTTTGATCCCCTGCGGCATATCGCCATGCCTGTCCCCGACATTCTGGATTTAAACCTAGAGCTGTATTTTCAACCACGCAATCAACAAAAAGATATATTGCGATTGGAGGTGGTTGCAGAGCCACAAGGATCATGGCACCCCGAGCGTGGGAACGGAGCGTGACATGAAACATGCGGAGACAGTGACATTCGGCGGTTCGGCGCTCGACCGGGTAGGAGACTTGCGCGGCAACAGCGCGGCACTCGACCGGATCAAGGCCTTGGGAAGGTCACGCACCATCCTGCTCTGGCGTGGCAAACCGCTGGTCAATGCCGCAGCGCGCGACCGGCTGATCCGCTTGCCACTCGATCACCCGGTGCTGGCCGATGCGCAGATGTCGCCGATCCTGCTTGGCAAGGAGGGAGAAGGGGCGCTGACCTACGCCCATGATCTCTCCGCATGGGAGCCCGAAGCGCTTGATGCGGCTGCACTCGGGCAATTCGTCGATGATACGGTGCAGCAGCACCCCGGATTGCCCCAAGACACGGCCTTTGCGGAGTTGCGCGCGATCATGGCCGCGCTCAGCCCGCGCGACGCCGAACTGGCCGCCACGGCAAAGGCGATCCTCGGTTGGCATGAAAGCCACCGGTTCTGCGCCTGTTGCGGGGCCGAAAGCGAGATGCAGATGTCGGGCTGGCACAGAACCTGCCCGGCCTGCGGCGCATCGCATTTTCCTCGAACCGATCCGGTTGTCATCATGCTGATCACCTGTGGCAATTCCGTCCTGCTGGGGCGCTCCCCGGGCTGGCCTGCGGGGATGTATTCGCTGCTTGCCGGCTATATCGAGCCGGGCGAGACCATGGAGGCGGCGGTGCGCCGCGAAGTATTCGAGGAGGCAGGTGTGAAGGTGGGCGAGGTCGGCTATCTCGCCTCGC
>SLDH01000227.1 GCA_007125415.1 Roseovarius sp. | reverse complement strand
GGCGGCCATCATCCCGGCGGGCCAGCGCCTGCCGCCGCAGCCCTCGGCGAATGAGATCGACCCTGCCGCGCTCGCCAAGGTGAGCGAAATCGAGAAGAAAGCCCGCAAGCTCACTTTGATGGAACTGACCGAGCGCACCTGCAAATGGCCGGTGGGCGACCCTGCGACAGAGGATTTCTGGTTCTGCGGCCTGCCCGTACAGCCGGGAAAGCCCTATTGCGAGGCGCATGTAGGAGTGGCCTTTCAACCCATGTCGAGCCGTCGAGACCGCAAGCGCTAAAGCATGTTGCGGCCGGCAGGCCCGGACGACATCCGAGCGTCACGCTCAGTCCAGCAGGCGCAACACCCCCCGGCCCAACTGCTCTTCGATCGCGTCGCGCAGGACATCCTCGACCGATTGGTCCGGCTCAACCGGCACGCCCAGCCGATCTTCTATCTCCTTGCGGGCCCGTTCTTCCAGCTTGTCGCGTTCGGACCGGACCCGCTCTTCCAGCGCGTCGCGCTCCTTGCGCAGATTGAGCTCAAGCGCCCGCTCCAGATCAGGCGTGATGCGCGGGTTGTGCCACGGGCCGGTAATGCGCACGGGAATCGCCAGCCGCTGCCCGCTATCCCCATCAAGAAGCACCGGCGTGAAGCGGTAATCCAGATCACGCTCCCCAAGTCCGATGCGCCCCGCGCCCTCGGCCCGGGCGCGCGGCAAGGTCATCAGCAGATCGGAATTACGCAAGTTACCGCCGTCGATGGCGAAACTGGCGGTGAGCCGGTCAAAGACGGTCGTGCCACCCGTCAGATCGCCCGACCGCATGATCCGGTCCAGGTCGAACCCGTCGATCACCCCTCGTCCGGACGCGATGGAGCCGCTCCCCGAAAGCGAGCGCATGATGCTGTCCATGCTCTGGCCGACGCCAAGAAACTGCAGCTGCGCATCAGCCTTGCCCTGCAGGCGCGAGACATCGAGCGTATCTTTGAGCAACGACTCCAGCGCCAGCCCCTCGGCCCGCAGATCACCGCCGACCGACAAACCCGAGCGATTGTTGATCACGAATTGCCCCGAAAGCGCGCCCTCATAGAGCGCCATCTCGGAAATGTCGAAAACAAGGCGCGAGCGGTTCAGCGTGGCCTTGGTGCTGGTAGTGCCAAGCCTCAGATCGCCCAGCGCGATCCGCTCGGCCAGCAGCGCGAACTCGCCTTCGACAAGCGCCAGCGCGGAGGCATCGATGCGAGCGGTCGACCAGCCCTCGGCACCGGACGAAGCGCCTCCTCCGCCGCCCTCCTCGCCCCTCGCCAGGCCTGTCAGATCGAGGGCCTCCGCACGGATCCGGGCGCTGACACGCGGCACTTGCGGCGCGAAGTCAAGGTCAGCGGCTCCGGCAAGGTGGTTCTGATCGAGCGTCAGGCGTGTCTCACGCAGGGCAAGGCGGCGATCCGCACTCCAGGTCAATTGCGTGTCGATCTCGGCGCTTCGGCCCAGCCCGGCGGGAACGGCAGCGTCCGCAAAGCCCATTGCGGCGAGAAAACGGGCAGTATCATCGAGCCTTGCGCTGAACTGGCCCTGCGCCTCGGGCCGCGTGCTGATCCGGCCGACAAACCCGGCCCCGCCGCCCGGGGCCGTGATCCGCGCCGTCACGGCGCTCAAGCCGCCCTCCATCATTGCCCGCGCTGGATCAAGCTCTCCTTCGAGGATGATCCGTTCACTGCTCTCGCCTGGCACGAGGGCATCGAAGCTCATGGCGAAACTGGCCGCTCCGTCAGGATCGGGCCAACGCAGATCAAGTGCGAGCCCCGTAAATGTGACGCCTTGCCCCGTGCCGTGATCTCGATAGGAAACAGTGGCATCGGCGAGGAGTGCGCGGTCAAGCGTCAGCGCCAGACGTGGCAGGCTGGCAGGCTCTGCCTCGCTTCCCCGGCCCGACGGCGCGATACCATCGACGCCCAGATCCCAGTTCCCCTGGCCATCGGCCGACCGCTCCAGCCGTATCATGGGCGACGACGCCTCAAGCCCTGTGATGCGCACCGCCCCGCCCCAAAGCGCCTGTGGCGCAACCCCGATCTTGAGCGCCTCGGCGCTCAGCATCGGCCCGGCATCCGACCATGTCGCATTGGCGATGACAAACCGTTCGGTGCTGACGCCGAGGATCGGCCAGAGCGTGATCCGCGTCTCGCCCTCGAGGGAAACGTCGCGGCCCGTTTGCTTGCTGATCTGATCGGCGGCAATGGAGGCGATCCGCTCGGCCGGCAGCAACAGCAGCGATATGACACCCACCACAATCGTGACTATCACGAGCCCGGCAAGGCGGAGCAGCAATCGCATGGCATATCTCCTCGAGTATGAGCAAACCCTAGCATCCCGCTGCAGCCTAACAACCGGATTTCACGCTTTTCGCGGCAGGAAACGCGGGCTATAGGCGGGGCATGAGCACGAACCCGCCCGACCTGCGCCCCGATCTGGCGCGCGCGCGCATCGCCGACGCACCGCGCAACGGCCAGCCGACCATCGGCATGGTGTCGTTGGGTTGCCCCAAGGCGCTTGTGGATAGCGAGCGGATCCTCACACGGCTGCGCGCCGAAGGCTACGGGATCAGCGCCGACTATAGCGGTGCCGATGCGGTGATCGTGAACACCTGCGGCTTTCTGGACTCGGCCAAGGCCGAGAGCCTCGATGCCATCGGCGAGGCACTGGCCGAAAATGGCCGCGTCATCGTCACCGGATGTCTCGGCGCAGAGCCTGATTACATCACCGGCGCGCATCCGCGTGTGCTTGCGGTGACCGGCCCGCATCAATATGAGCAGGTGCTGGATGCTGTGCATGACGCCGTGCCGCCGAGCCCCGATCCCTTTATCGACCTGCTGCCCGCTCATAGCGTGAAGCTGACGCCAAGGCACTATTCTTACATAAAGATTTCAGAGGGTTGCAATCATAAGTGCAAGTTCTGCATTATCCCGGATATGCGCGGAAAGCTCGCCAGCCGCCCAGCCCATGCGGTGCTGCGCGAGGCGGAAAAGCTGGTGGAGAACGGCGTTCGGGAATTGCTGGTGATCAGCCAGGACACAAGCGCCTATGGGCTGGACATCCGCCATGCCGAAGCGAAGGGGCATCGCGCGCATATCACCGATCTGGCCCGCGATCTGGGTCAGTTCGGGGCGTGGGTCAGGCTGCATTACGTCTATCCCTACCCGCATGTGCGGGACCTGATTCCGCTTATGGCAGAAGGGCTTGTGCTACCCTATCTCGACATTCCCTTCCAGCACGCGCATCCCGATGTGCTGCGCCGCATGGCCCGCCCGGCGGCCAGCGCGAAGACCCTTGACGAGATCGCGCGCTGGCGCGCGATCTGCCCGGACATCGCCTTGCGCAGCACTTTCATCGTCGGCTATCCCGGCGAGACAGAGGCCGAGTTTCAGACATTGCTGGATTGGCTCGATGAGGCGCAGCTCGATCGGGTCGGCTGCTTCAAGTATGAAAACGTCGCCGGCGCCCGCTCGAATGCTCTGCCGGACCAATTGCCCGACGAGATCAAGCAAGAGCGCTGGGAGCGTTTTATGCAAAAGGCGCAATCCGTTTCTGTGGATAAACTGGCGACACAGGTTGGAAGTGTGCAAGACGTGATCATCGATGAGATAGATGATGAGGGTGTCGCCACCTGCCGGACGCGGCGCGACGCGCCCGAGATTGACGGTTGTCTTTTCATTGATGCCGGCACTGACGGGCTGAGCGTGGGCGACATCGTGACGGTCGAAGTGGATGAGGCCGGGGATTACGACCTCTGGGGGCACCTTCGCTGACCAGGATGAGCGAGACTTTCCATCTCGCTTTGCTGCGCAATACTCGTGGCGCCGCAACGATCCCAACCGGTCCCTGATGGGTTCCCCCGCGTAAACAGTGACTTGCGAGGAACTTTGCCTTAATTCGAACGTGACCTAATTGTATTCTGCGCCGATC
>SLDH01000315.1 GCA_007125415.1 Roseovarius sp. | reverse complement strand
GCCAGATCGGTTTCGAAGCCGCGCAGTTCCTGTTCCAGCCTTGTTGACTGATCGTTATAGTCGCCGGGGCGGATCGAAATACCAGCATCGAAACGTGCCATGGCTGTATCGGAGTAAAGCCTTCCGAGCGTCGCGCGAACCTCCTCTCGCATGGATAAGTGCAGGATGAGGCGCTCTCGACCCTCGGCGATGCGGGCGTCCAGCACGTCGATCCGGGACCGGACATCCGCCAACGCCGCCTCGACTTCCGGGTCCTCCAGGCGGGCCAGTATGGTGCCCTCCTGCACAGGGCCGGGGTCGAGCGCCATTCGGTTCAGATACCCTTCGCGCGGGGCGCGCAATTCCTGCCGATCGGCATAGACCCGTGCATGTGACAGGGTGATGCCCTCGATCCGGGACCAGGCAAACGAGCCCAGGAAACCGATGAGAAGGCAGAAAAGCCCGACATACCAGATGATGTTGAACACGACGCGCAGGATGCGCGGCTTGGCCTGCGCCTGTCCCGCGGCCTGTTCCTGAGCCGTCTCGCCCATCGGAATGAGGTCGACAGGGGTGTCCAGCGCGGTGATCACCTCGTCCGTCGCTGCCATCTTGCCGGTGAGGAGGTTCTGATAGAACAGCCCCAATGCCTCGCGTTGGCGGCCGGTCAGGTCCTTGAACAACCACGGGCCGTCATCGTTCATGGGCTTCAACGATATCGGGAAACCCACGTCGATCCCCTGAAACGGGATTTCCATCCTCGCACCGGCCAGATCATGTCCGGCAAGGACCTCGTCGGAGATGCCGCCGAGCCACCACCTTCGCGCCAGCAGCCTGGTGCCATCGGCCAGCACAAGGATCAGAGGGGCAATGACATGCGGCTCTGTCTCGGGCGCGGGACGCTCATGGGCGATATGGACTCCACCAAACGCATCCGTAGCCGGGACGCTGTCTGGCCCCTTGGCCGCGTCCTGGCCGCCGTTCTGGCGATGCTGTTTGCGTGTCATCGGATCGTTTCTCCTGATTTTCTCTCACTGAGGTTCTATCAGGCGTCCGGCAAGAATGCTGCACCGCAGAGGGATGCGTGCTGGAGGGGAAGGATCGGGCAACCAATCCGAAGGGATAGGTTAGCCTTCGACCAGCGCCTTGATTTGAGCGATATGCAGGTTGAGCACATTGGCATTTCCGCGCCCTTCGACATTGAGGCGGAGCAATGGTTCGGTGTTCGACATGCGCAGGTTCAGCCGCCAGTCGGTGAAGCTGAGCGATAGCCCGTCAAGCCGATCGATCTCCTCGGCATCAGCTGCGAGGGCGTCCTCGACGCGGGTCATCGCGGCTGCGGGGTCTGTAACGCGGAAGTTGATCTCGCCCGAGGAGGGAAAGGCCATGCGCGCCGCAGTAACCAGATCAGCAAGGCTGCGCCCCGTGCGCCCGATCAGTTCGGCGATCATGAGCCAGGGTATCATTCCGCTGTCGCAGGCCATGAAATCGCGAAAGTAGTGATGCGCGCTCATCTCACCACCATAGGCCGCACCAGTATCGCGCAGCGCCTGCTTTAGAAAAGCGTGACCGGTGCGCGACACCTGCGCCTTGCCACCGTTTTGCGAGATCACGTCCAAGGTATTCCAGACCACGCGCGGGTCATGAATGATGGTCGTCCCCGGTTCCTTTGTCAGAAATATCTGCGCAAGAAGGCCAACGACGTATTCCCCTGGTACAAAATTCCCTCCGTGGTCGAACAGAAAGCATCGGTCAAAATCACCGTCCCAAGCGACGCCGAAATCCGCCTCATGCGCGACCACGGCATTCGCCGTAACTGGCCGGTTCTCTGGCAAAAGTGGGTTGGGTATTCCATTGGGAAACCGGCCGTCGGGTGCATGGTGCAAGCGTATGAAATCGAGAGGCGCGCCGCGCGTGTTCAGATCTTCGGCGATCGCGTCAAATGTCGGACCTGCCGCACCGTTGCCGGCATTGACCACGATCTTCAGCGGGCGCAGGGCCGCAATATCGACGAAAGACAGAACCCGTTCGACATAGGCGGACCTTGCACCCTTGGCGGTGATCACCTGCCCTCCGAAGCGCAGCGCGCCGAAAGCCCCGGTTTCCGCCAGATGCCGGATCGCCCTCATGTCGGTGCCGGGATCCAGCGGTGCGGAGCCGCGTCCGACCATCTTCATGCCGTTGTAGTCCATCGGATTGTGAGAAGCGGTGACCTCGATCCCGCCGCATGCATCGAAATGGCTGGTGGCAAAATACATTTCTTCCGTGCCGCAGAGCCCCAGGTCGACCACTTCCACGCCTGCTTCGAGCAGCCCGTCGATCACCGCCGCCTGCAATGCAAAGGACGAGGCCCGACAATCGCGCCCCACAACGACCCGGCGCGCGGCCAGAACCTCGGCAAAGGCCCGCCCGACCCGTCGGGCAATGCCTTCATTCAGCTCGTCACCAAGGCGACCACGAATGTCGTAGGCCTTGAAGCAATGCATGGGAACAAATGATTTCGATTTACAATGGGTCATGACGTTTTTCCGTTGGCATGGATTTGAAGACACCTGGTGCCCGAAATCGATGCATTGGCACAGATCCGCAGCAGGACGTCGAACCTCCCTGTCGGATTGGTCGAACTATCCGGACGGATGGGCGCTTGTCCTGACGCACCAACGGTCCATCCTGCCGCGTCCTCGCGATGGTGCCGTGTCTGATGCGAGGGTAGGCGCAGATCGATTCCCGGCCCCGAAAGGCGATACCCATGACCCAGATTACTCCAGTGCTTCTGTGCGGCGGTTCCGGAACCCGGCTCTGGCCCGTCTCACGCAAGGCCATGCCAAAGCAATTCACCCGCCTTCTCGGCGACCAAACGCTCTATCAGGACGCGCTGACGCGCCTGTCAGGACCTGGATGGGATGCGCCCATGGTCGTGACGTCCGAGACCTATCTCGATATGGTGTGCGAACAGGCCGTGGCGGCAGGTGTCGTGCCAGCGGATGTTCTGGTGGAGCCGAGTGCGCGAAACACGGCCCCCGCCATTCTTGCCGCAGCGCTGCATTTGGCCGCAACAGACCCGGACGCACTGATGCTCATCGCCCCGTCCGATCACGCGATCCCCGATGCCCGCGCCTTTCGTGATGCCGTTTTGGTCGGGGCGGGCCCGGCCCGCAACGGGCAGATCGTCACCTTCGGCATATGTCCGACACGTGCGGAAACCGGCTATGGATGGCTGGAAATGACGGAAGCGCCGGATGATTTCGCGCCGCGCCCGATGTCGCTTGCAGGATTCGTGGAAAAGCCCAAAGCGGCCCGAGCGGCACAGATGCTGGCCGCTGGCCGTTATCTGTGGAACGCTGGTATTTTTCTTGCTTCGGCCCGATCACTGATCACCGCCTTTGAGACGCATGCGCGCGGCCTGATGTTGCCCGTGCGCTGTGCATTGGCGGATGCGACGCATCAGCACGGCATTGTGCGGCTCGCATCCGGCCCTTGGGCGCAGGCCGAGGACATCTCGGTCGATTATGCGGTGATGGAGCGGGCGGATAACCTCTGTGTTGTTCCGTTTTCCGCAGGATGGTCCGATCTGGGTGACTGGAACGCGATTTGGCGCGAAGGCAGCAGTGATCAAAGCGGTGTGATTACGGATGGGGATGTAACGGTCATCGACTGCCACGACAGCCTGCTGCGCAGTGAAGTGAAAGGCCTGGAACTCGTGGGGGTCGGCCTCACCGATATCGTCGCTGTGGCAATGGACGACACGGTGCTGATCGCGCATCGCGAACGGGCGCAGGATGTGAAGGAGGCAGTCGCACGCCTCAAGGCACGTGGGGCCGCACAGGCCGAAGGTTTTGTCACAGATGCAGGTCAATGGTCGAAGACCGAAGCGGAGGGGATGCAGTATGCCAGCCGCTGCGTCCAGATCACGCAGGGCACAGAGAAGTCCGTGCCGGCCTCGGCACCTGATATGCGCTGGACCGT
>SLDH01000383.1 GCA_007125415.1 Roseovarius sp. | reverse complement strand
GGCCGCCCGCCGCACCGTGCGGCCGGGTGTCATGTCAGGTCTCGGGGGCTTTGGTGCACTTTTCGATCTCAAGGCGGCGGGCTATGCTGATCCGGTGCTCGTGGCCGCGACCGATGGGGTCGGCACCAAGCTGCGGATTGCCATCGACACCGGCAATCTGGACAGTATCGGGATCGATCTGGTGGCGATGTGCGTGAACGATCTGGTCTGTCAGGGGGCGGAGCCGCTCTTTTTCCTGGATTACTTCGCCACGGGGCGCCTCGAGACGGATCAGGCCGCGCGCATTGTCGAAGGCATTGCCGAGGGCTGCGTGAGGGCAGGCTGTGCGCTGATCGGCGGCGAGACGGCGGAGATGCCGGGCATGTATGCCGATGGTGACTTCGATCTGGCGGGGTTTGCCGTGGGCGCGATGGAGCGGGGGCAGGATCTGCCCTCCGGTGTGCAGGAGGGCGATGTGCTCCTGGGGCTCGCGAGTGACGGCGTGCACTCCAACGGCTACAGCCTCGTGCGCAAACTCGTTGAAATTTCCGGGCTTGACTGGGGCGTTGATTGCCCCTGGGGGACCGGCATGCTGGGAGCAGCACTGCTGACGCCGACGCGGCTGTATGCAAGACCCGCCTTGAAAGCGATCGGGGCAGGGGGGGTGCACGCGCTGGCCCATATCACCGGTGGCGGTTTGACCGAAAACCTGCCGCGCGTGCTGCCCGACGGGCTGGGCGCGGAGATCGATCTGGGCCGCTGGGCGCTGCCGGGCACCTTCCGCTGGCTGGCGCAGACGGGCGGGATGGCCCAGGCGGAAATGCTCAAGACCTTCAATTGCGGCATCGGCATGGTGCTCAGCGTGGACGCGGCGCGCGCGGACGTGCTGGCGGCGCTGCTCGAAACCGAAGGCGAGACGGTGTATCGGCTGGGCCATGTGGTGCCGGGCGCGGGGCTGCGCGTGAGCGGGACATTCGGGTGAGCAGACGCGTGGCGATCCTGCTCTCGGGCAGCGGCTCCAACATGGTGGCGCTCGTCGAGAGCATGGTGGGTGATCATCCGGCACGGCCCTGCGTGGTCCTGTCGAATGTCAGGCAGGCGGGCGGGCTGGAGAAGGCCGAAGCACGGGGCATACCCACGGGGGTGGTGGATCACCGACCCTTTCGGGGCGACCGTGAGGGGTTCGAGGCGCTGCTGCAGGAGGCGCTGGCCGTGCACGCGCCCGATATCATCTGCCTTGCGGGCTTCATGCGCGTTCTGACCGAAAGCTTCGTTGCCCCCTGGCAGGGCCGGATGATCAACATACACCCCTCGCTGCTGCCGCGATATCGCGGGCTCAACACCCATGCAAGGGCACTCGAGGCGGGTGACAGCGAGGCCGGCTGCACGGTGCATGAGGTCACGGCTGCGCTGGATGACGGGCCGATTCTGGGGCAGGCCCGCGTGCCGGTCTTGCCGGGGGACAGCGCGCAAAGCCTTGCCGCGCGCGTGCTGGCAAAGGAGCATATCCTCTATCCGGCGGTACTGCGCCGGTTCGCGGCAGGTGACAGGACGCCGGTGATGCTGGGCTGAAATGGCCGGGCCGAAAATTCCGGGCCGAAATTGCTGGCTTCCGGGGTGAGACGCCCCATTTCCTTTCCCTGGCGCCTCACTTATAGGGGCGTGATGACGAAACGGGCGCAACGACGCTTCACGCGGGTAAGCATGAAAACAATCACGACGACCGAGGACCTCACCGAGTTCTGCACTTATGCACGCGGCTTTGAATATGTGACGGTCGATACCGAGTTTCTGCGTGAGCGCACCTATTATTCGAAGCTCTGCCTCGTTCAGCTTGCGGTGCCCGGCAATGGCAAGGATGATGCCGTCCTGGTGGACCCCTTGGCGGAGGGTATGTCACTGGCCCCGCTCCATGCGCTTTTTCTGGATGAAGGCGTGGTCAAGGTGTTTCATGCCGCCCGGCAGGATCTGGAGATCTTCCAGATCGACGCGGGTATCATCCCGACCCCCCTTTTCGATACGCAGGTGGCGGCGATGGTGTGTGGCTTCGGCGAGCAGGCGGGATATGAGACCTTGGTGCGCAAGATCGCAAAGGCAAGCGTGGACAAGACATCGCGCTTTACGGACTGGTCGCGCCGCCCGCTCAGTGATGCCCAGAAAAGCTATGCGCTCGCGGACGTCACGCATCTGCGGCAGATCTACGAATTTCTGTCGGAAAGCCTGCGCGAAAACAGCCGCGAAAGCTGGGTGGAGGAGGAGATGCAGGTTCTGACCGATCCGCAGACCTACATGACCGATCCAGACACCGCCTGGACACGGATCAAGACCCGCAACACATCGGGGCGGTTTCTGGCCATCTTGCGTGAACTCGCCCGGTTCCGCGAGACCTATGCACAATCGCGAAACATCCCGCGCAGCCGGGTGCTCAAGGATGATGCGCTGGTGGAGCTGGCCTCCACCAAGCCGATGAGTTTGCAGGATCTCGGGCGGTCGCGGCTGCTGATGCGTGAAGCGCGCCGGGGTGATATCGCCGACGGGTTGCTGGCAGCGGTAAAGGACGGGCTGGACTGCCCGCAGGACGCCTTGCCACAGCCTGACCGCGCCCGCGAGAATCTTCAGGTCAACCCCGCGCTGGCCGACCTGCTGCGTGTGCTTCTGAAGGCCAAGACGGAAGAGTTCGGCGTGGCCTCGAAGCTGATCGCCAGTGCCGCCGATCTTGATGCCATTTCGGCGGGCGAACGCGATGTCGCCGCGCTTCAGGGATGGCGTCGGGAAGTCTTCGGCGATGCGGCACTGCAGCTTTGCGAAGGCAAGGTGGCTCTTTGCGTGAAGGACAAGTCCATCCGCATCCTGTCGCTGTGATCAGCGCCTTGTGACGAGGCTGTTGCGTGCGCCCAGCACTTCGATCCGTGTGGTGCGCTCCAGGACATTCTGCGACACATAGGCCCCGGCGCGCACGGTGCGCGCAGTGCCGGTGCCGACTCCCTGATCGCCTGGCTGCAAGGCCCGGAGCGAAAACCGCAAGAGACCATCCACCGGTTCCCCATCGTTGTCGCCGACAAGGCGAACGTCGAAAGCCCCCTGACGGTCGGTGAGCCCCGTGACGCTCACGATGGCCCCCGTGGAGGTGGGCTCGACCGCCAGAGCGGTGATTTCGGCCACGAGAGTGCCGTCATATCGCTCGCTGCGGTCACGTTGCAGAATCGACCGGCGCTCGGGGATGAGCGGATTGGCGGTCGCGCTCGCATCGGCCTCGACCGGGGCGGGCCTGGAGCCGCCGAACCAGTTCGACGGATTGACCCGCGCATCACGCCAGCCGCCGCAGCCGCTTACAATCAGCGTGCTCGCTACCGTCAGGATCAGGATGCTCCGCATGGCTGCTGCCCTTGTCTCTTTTCCTTCGCCTATCTCATTCGGGCCGGGATGAAAAGATGCAAGCGGAGACTGGACCTCCATGCGCGATCACCTTAGGTCTGCGGTATCGAAAGAGAGGAAGACGAATGGCCAGTGAAGCCTTCGAGAACATTGTCGCCGATTTCGAGTTTCTGGAGGATTGGGAAGACCGGTATCGTTATGTCATCGAACAGGGCAAGGCGATGGAGCCGCTGGACGATGCGCTGAAAGTGCCGGCCACCAAGGTCGATGGCTGCGCCAGCCAGGTCTGGCTGCAACCCAGCATCGAGAATGGCGTTTTTCGTTTCGATGGAGAGAGCGACGCGATGATCGTGCGCGGCCTGATCGCCGTGCTGCGCGCGCTCTATAACGGGTTGCCTGTCTCGGAGGTGCCGAAGGTGGATGCGGCGGCCGAGATGGCACGGCTTGGGCTCCACGATCATCTGTCCGCGCAGCGGTCAAACGGGCTGAGGGCGATGATCGCGCGCATCCGCCATGTCGCGGCCGAAGCGGCATAGGCAGGCTTTGACGTGGCCGTGACCTGAATGAGTGGCTGCGCCACGCCTTATTCGTTG
>SLDH01000025.1 GCA_007125415.1 Roseovarius sp. | reverse complement strand
CACTGCCGCCGTCGAAGAAGCCGAGAAGCGCTGTAACTGATCACCTGCTGCGGATAGCTGCGCGTGCCATGACCCGAATGTGCGCGCCTTGCGGCGCGCGCTTTCTTTCTGGTTTGAGTATTTGGGGCAAAATGAAGCTCAGGTGGGCCGGGGGGCGGCGGCGCGGCGCAATCTGTCATTGATGGCGCGGCCCAGACCGGTTTGTGGAATGGGGGAGACAGCAATGGGCCGGCCCGTGGCGTCAAGCCTGTGAAGATGCCCGAAGAGATTGGCCGCGGCCTCCGCCAGATCGCCGCCGGGTGAAAGGTTGAGATCGGCCTCGACCGGACCGAACCCCAAGAGCACCTCTCCGGCAGTTTTGTGCGTTGCATTCAGGCGGACCGGTGCTTCGGGGGCGTAATGGGACAGGATCTGACCCGGTGCCGTGATCCTGTCGGTGCTCTCGGGCCGGGCCAGCGGCGCGCCCAGAGCCGTCTCGATCGTTTCCGCTGACACGCCACCGGGGCGCAGGAGAACCGGTTGAGGCTTAAGGCCGATGATCGTCGATTCGAGCCCGACGGTGCAGCCCCCCCCATCGATGATCGCATCGATGCGCCCCGACAGGCCGGCAATCACATGCGTAACCGTCGTGGGGCTGATTCGGCCGGATGGATTGGCCGAAGGTGCGGCAATGGGGCCGTCAAACCGGGCGAGGAGAGCCCGGGCCACCGCATGTGCGGGGATGCGGATTGCAAGTGTCGGCAGATCGGCGGTCACCAGCGGGGATAGCCCATGCCCGGCTTTCAAGGGAAGAACCAGGGACAGCGGACCGGGCCAGAAAGCCTGTGCAAGCCTGTCGGCCACCCTTGTCCAGTGGACCAGATGGCGGGCGCTGGCGATATCCGCAACATGCACGATCAGGGGATTGAATGCAGGTCTGTCCTTGGCCTCGAAGATCCGCGCCACAGCATGATCGTTGCGGGCATCCGCGCCGAGGCCGTAGACGGTTTCCGTGGGCAGGGCCACGAGCCCGCCCTCGCGCAGGATATGCGCGGCGCGGTCCATGCCATCGGCATCGGCAGGGAGGATCGGGGTATCGGATCTGGGCAAGGGGGTGCTCCGTCATCACATGGCTCAGCCCTACGCCCTCCGCGCTGCATTGCCAAGGGAACGCATGGTGTTGACCTTGGGAACCGCACCGTGCAGGGGAGAGGGATGATAACCTATCCCTGGAACGGTCCACCTGCATCTGGCGAAGCGATCGAGCTGGCAGAGGGCGTGCTCTGGCTGCGCCTGCCGCTGCCCATGGCGCTCGATCATGTGAATATCTATGCGCTGGACGAAGGTGACAGCTGGACCATCGTGGATACAGGCATCCATTCCGGACGCTCGATCGCGCTGTGGGAGGAAGTTCTTGACGGGCCTTTGCAGGGCAGGCCCGTCTCCCGGGTGATCCTGACGCATCATCACCCCGACCACATCGGCATGGCGGGCTGGCTGATGGCCCGCTACGGAGCTGAACTTCTGGCAACACGCACCTCCTGGCTCATGGCGCGCATGCTCATTCTGGACGAAGAGCCGCGCCCCACCGAGCAGGCGCTGGCATTCTGGCGCAGCGCAGGGATGAATGCGGAGATCTTCGCCCGGCGCAAGGAGGAAAGGCCCTACAATTTCGCCGATATCTGCCATCCCATTCCTGTGGGCTACACGCGGCTTCGCCAGGGCGATGTGCTCTGCGCGGGGGGGCGTGCTTGGGATGTTCATATCGGCAATGGTCATGCGCCCGAGCACCTCACGCTCTGGAGCCGTGATGATGCGCTCGTGCTTGCCGGTGATCAGGTGATTGCGTCGATCAGCCCCAATATCGGCGTCTATCCGACCGAGCCCGAGGCCGATCCGCTGAACGAGTGGCTGGAGTCCTGCGCGCGGCTCCGGACGCTTGCGCGCGATGATCATCTGGTCCTGAGCGGGCACAAGCTGCCCTTCACCGGGCTGCCCTTTCGCTTGACCCAACTGCTCGAAAACCATCATGGTGCGCTTGAGCGGCTCGCGGCGCATCTCGCCACCCCGAGGGTGGCTTCCGAGTGTTTCGCGCCGCTTTTCAAACGCGAGATAGACGAAGGTACCTATGGTCTGGCGCTTGTGGAGACGGTCGCCCATCTCAATCATCTGCACAGGGCAGGGCGCGCTTCGCGCCGACGCCGCGAGGATGGCGCGTGGCTTTGGACCATGACGGGAGACGGGTGATGCAAGATGACATCAGAACGACCGCGGAGGCATTCGAGTCCACGGCTTTGCCTCGTTGTCACGAGGTGCACACCAGCGCGCAGGCCGAGGCACCGCCGGAATATCCTACCGATGCTCCCATCGATGTGAAAAGCCCGGCTCAGTGGGCTTATGAACGGCTGATCATCTACATCCAGAATTTCGAGAAGTCGCTCGACAACCAGCATGAGGTGGCGATCGGCTTCACCGGGGCCGAAGCCGGGGTGATCCGCATCGAGGGGATGGGGTTTTTCGACCCCGACATCGTGACCTTCTACGGCACTGACCTTGCGGGAACGAAAACCCAGTTGATCCAGCATTACAGCCAGTTGAACGTGATGCTGCGTGCCCTGCCCAAACGGCTTGAGCAAGCGACGCCCAACCGGATCGGATTTCGCCTTGCGCAGGATTTGAACGACCACTGAGCAGATAGCATCGTCACGAGGGTGACATGGCGTTGCAAATGGGGTAACCAAACCTCGAAACGCGCAATACGGGATTGTCTGACATGTCTGAACACAAGCATGGCGAAATGGATATCAAGGAACAGGAAAAGACCTTTGCCGGTTTTGTGAAAGCCTCAATCTGGGTGGCCGGTGTGTCGATATTCATTCTCGTTTTTCTTGCGATGGTGAATAGCTGATGGACGGGTTTTCGCACCCGCTCTGATGAGCCGTCCGATGCGCAACCTCATGATGGCGCTGTGCAGCGCCCTGCTGCTGGCCGGATGCGCTGCCGAATCGACCTGGGCGCCGGATGAGCTTGTAGAGCGCATGACCTACCGGCATGACGGCCCGCCACAGCTGACGCTTTTCACGATGATCAACAACAACAGCGGGGCCGGCGCGCATACGTCGCTGATGGTCAATGCCTCGCAACGGGTGATATTCGACCCCGCCGGATCCTTCCGGCATCCCTCGATGGCGATCCGCAATGATGTGATATTCGGGGCCGACCCGGGACTAGTGGATTTCTACACGCGCTACCACGCACGTGAAAGCTACCGGGTTCGCATTCAAACCGTGGATGTGTCCCCGGAGGTGGCCGAAGCGATCCTCAGGGCGGTGATGGAGAATGGTGCGGTGCCCTCGGCGCAATGCGCGCTCAGCACATCGACAATCCTGATGCGGTTCTTTCCGGGCCAGATCAGCCGCGGTTGGTTTCCCAATCGGCTGGCCGAGCAGTTTCAGCAGCTTCCCGGCGCGACAAGCCGTGTCCTGCGCGAATATGACAGTGACGATAACTCGCGCGTCCTTGAGGAGTGGGACTCTGACCGTGTCGGACTTGCTACGCGATCGCCTGAAAACTAGCAGGCTGCTAGATTTGGGCCGGACCGAGCCTTTGATGGCCTGAGTCTTGGAGTGATCGGCCTTTGTTGCAGAATGGCTGTCATTCAGCGTATGTCTGGAGCTGCCCGGAAATCGGAACTTGTCCGGCAACTCGATCCACAGGACTCGATACATGAAAATCAAAGCCGTATGTGTGCCCCGTCCGGGTGGGCCAGAAGTCCTCCAGATACGAGAGATCGATTTGCCATGGCCCGGTGCACCGCAGGATGTTCTGGTCGAGCTGCGCGCCGCGTCAATAAATCCCGCAGATACATTTTTTCGTCAGCTTGGGGGCTATCTCGACACGGGACCTTTCGTGCTCGGCCATGATGGAATGGGTGTCGTCAGCGCAATCGGTTCTGAAGTTACCGGTTTTGCAGTTGGCGATCGGGTCTGCT
>SLDH01000128.1 GCA_007125415.1 Roseovarius sp. | reverse complement strand
TGTCACTGGCCAGCGCGGAAAGCGACCGGCCCTGCGCCTCGCTCAGAAATTCGAAGACCAGCATCGCCCGATCAAGCGACTTTATGGTGTTCTGATCGGTCTTGTCATCCCACCCGCGCGGACGGCCTCGGGCGCGGCGTGTTTCTGCCTGAAGGGTCTGCTTCATTTCACGTTCCAGTATTTCGATTTTATTTTTCACATTATGAAAAAAGCAAATCACTGACAATATAGATCTTTCCCGGATTTCGCATTTATGAAAAATAATTTCAAAAAAATTTTCAAGCGAGATGGCATCTCATATGCTCAAAGGGTCAAAGGAGAGGATGGATCAGTGAGCTTCCAGAACCCAGTTTTCATTCCGGGGCCGACCAATATCCCCGAAAACCTGCGCCGCGCCTGCGACATGCCGACGATCGACCACCGGTCGCCGCTTTTCGGCAGCATCCTGGCCCCGGCCCGCGCAGGTGTGGCGCGTGTGCTTCAGGGTGAGCGGGCGGAAGTGTTTCTCTTTCCCGCCACCGGCACCGGCGGCTGGGAGACGGCGCTGACCAATACGCTCAGCCCCGGCGATCATGTGCTCGCGGCGCGCAACGGCATGTTCTCGCATCGCTGGATCGACATGTGCGTCCGTCATGGCCTGATCGTCGAACAGGTGGATGTGCCCTGGGGGCAGGGCATTCCGGCGGAGCGGTTTGGCGCGATTCTGGCCGCTGACACGGATCACCGGATCAAGGCCGTGCTGGCCACCCATAACGAGACGGCCACAGGCGTGCGCTCGGATATTGCCGCCATCCGTCGGGCGATGGACGCGGCAGGGCATCCGGCAATGCTCTTCGTCGATGGGGTCTCCTCCATCGCGTCCATGGATTTCCGATTTGACGACTGGGGCGTGGATGTGGCGGTCACCGGGTCACAGAAAGGTTTCATGCTGCCGGCGGGGCTCGCCATCCTCGGCTTCAGCCCCAAGGCGATGCGGGCCACCCAAGGGGCTGCGCTGCCGCGCAGCTTCTTCGATGTGCGCGACATGGAGAAATCCTACGCCACGAGCGCCTTTCCCTACACGCCGCCCGTGGGGCTCATGAACGGCCTGAACGAGGCATGCCGCATGCTGCTCGACGAAGGGTTGGAGGCGGTCTTTGCCCGCCATCACCGCATCGCCGAAGGGGTGCGCGCTGCCGTTTCGGCCTGGGGGCTCGAGCTCTGTGCGGCCTCGCCCGACCTCTATTCGGACACGGTAAGTGCTATTCGCACGCCAGACGGCTTCGATGCCACCGATATCGTGACCCATGCGGCCGAACGCTATGGGGTCGCCTTCGGGGTGGGCCTGGGCGAGGTGGCGGGCAAGGTGTTCCGCATCGGCCATCTGGGCAGCCTCACCGACGTCTTGGCGCTGAGCGGGATCGCCACGGCCGAGATGTGCATGGCCGATCTGGGCCTCGACATCACCCTGGGTTCGGGCGTGGCCGCCGCGCAGGAAGTCTATCGCACGAGCCGCGCGGGGATCACCCAGAAGGATGCTGCATGATGAAGGATATCGCCGGAATGATCATCCCCACCTATGACGACATGCTGGAAGCGCATGCGCGCATCGCGCCGCATATTCACCGCACGCCGGTGCTGACCTCATCTTTCTTCAACGATCTCACGGGCGCGCAGCTTTTCTTCAAATGCGAGAATTTCCAGAAGGCCGGTGCCTTCAAGGTGCGCGGTGCAACGAATGCGGTGTTCGGCCTTTCGGAAGAAGAGGCCGCCAAGGGGGTCTGCACCCATTCCTCCGGCAATCATGCGCTCTCGCTCAGCTATGCGGCGGGGCGGCGGGGTATCCCGTGCCATGTGGTCATGCCGCGCACCGCCCCCACCGCCAAGAAGGAAGCCGTGCGCGGCTATGGCGGCACCATCACCGAATGCGAGCCCTCGACCAGCAGCCGCGAGGCGGTATTCGCCGAGGTGCAGGCGCGCACGGGTGGCGATTTCGTGCATCCCTATAACGACCCGCGCGTGATCGCGGGGCAGGGCACCTGCAGCGCTGAGTTGATGGAGCAGACCGACGGGCTCGACATGGTGATCGCGCCCATCGGCGGGGGTGGCATGATCTCGGGCACCTGCCTCACGCTCTCCACGCTGGCGCCCGAGGTGCGGATCATCGCCGCCGAGCCCGAGCAGGCCGATGATGCCTGTCGCAGCTTCAGGGCCGGGCACATCATCGCCGATGACGCGCCCGAGACCATTGCCGACGGGCTGAAGGTGCCGCTCAAGGAGTTGACCTGGCATTTCGTGTCGAACCATGTGACCGACATCCTCACCGCCTCGGAAGAGGAGATCATCGCCGCGATGAAGCTCACCTGGCAGCGCATGAAGATCGTGATCGAGGCAAGCTGCGCGGTGCCGCTGGCGACGATCCTCAAGAACAGGGACCGGTTCGCGGGCAAGCGTGTCGGTGTCATCATAACGGGCGGGAATGTCGATCTCGACACCCTGCCATGGATCCGCTGAAGGGAGAAGAGAGATGAATGCACCTGTGAATGTCGAAACGCTCGAAGTGGGGTTTGATGTGCCAGCCATCCCCGGCATGGCGGAGGCCGCTATCCAGACCCCGGCACTGATCCTCGATCTCGATGCGCTGGAGCGCAATATCAGAAAAATGGGCGACTATGCCCGCGCCCATGGCATGCGCCACCGGGTGCATGGCAAGATGCACAAGTCTGTGGACGTGGCGCTGCTGCAGGTCGAACTGGGTGGCGCCTGTGGCGTCTGTTGTCAGAAGGTGAGCGAGGCAGAGGTGTTTGCGCGCGGCGGGATCAAGGACGTGCTCGTGTCCAATCAGGTGCGCGACCCCGCCAAGATCGACCGGCTGGCGCGTTTGCCCAAGCTCGGGGCGCGCACGATCTGCTGTGTGGATGACGTGGCCAATGTGGCCGATCTGTCGGAGGCGGCGGAACGTCACGGCACGCAGATCGAATGCCTTGTCGAGATCGATTGCGGCGCGGGCCGCTGTGGGGTGACAACCACACCCGAGGTGGTGGAGATCGCCCGGGCCATCGCGGCCGCGCCGGGGCTGAAATTCGCGGGGCTGCAGGCCTATCAGGGCGCGATGCAGCATATGGACAGCTATGACGACCGCAAGGCGAAGATCGACATCGCCGTGGCCATGGTGCGCGACGCGGTGGAGGCGCTCGGGGCCGAAGGGCTGACCTGCGATATCGTCGGCGGTGGGGGCACCGGCAGCTACTATTTCGAGAGCAATTCAGGCGTCTATAACGAATTGCAATGCGGCTCCTACGCCTTCATGGACGCCGATTACGGACGTATTCTCGACAAGGATGGCAAGCGCATCGACGAGGGCGAGTGGGAAAACGCGCTCTTTCTGCTCACCAGCGTGATGAGCCATGTCAAGGCCGACAAGGCGATCGTCGATGCCGGGCTCAAGGCGCAATCGGTGGATAGCGGCCTGCCGGTGGTCTTCGGACGGCGGGATGTGGAATATGTCAAATGCTCCGATGAGCATGGCGTCGTGGCCGACCCCGAAGGCGTGCTCAAGGTAAATGACAAGCTGCGCCTCGTGCCGGGCCATTGTGACCCCACCTGCAACGTCCATGACTGGTATGTGGGGGTGCGCAACGGCATGGTGGAGACGCTCTGGCCCGTCTCGGCGCGCGGCAAGGCCTACTGAGCCCGGCCCTCCTGATCCGGCGCCTCCGGCCACCCCGCCGGTGGCGCTGTCATCACCGACATGACCATGAAGAGGACAACAGGATGTTCATCGTCCCCGAGCGCGAGATCGCCGCGCTGCTGACCCGTGATGCGGCCTTCGAGGCCGTAGAGAAGGTCTTTGCCGCGATGGCCGCTGAAAAGGCCTGTAATTTTCCGGTGGTGCGCGAGGCCATCGGCCATGTCGATGCGCTTTACGGGTTCAAGGGCGGGTTTGACCGCTCGGCGCTGACGCTGGGGCTGAAGGCGGGCGGCTACTGGCCACATAACCTGGAAACGAAGGGGGTCATCAACCACCAGTCCACGGTGTTCCTGTTTGACGCCGACACAGGGATGGTGCGGGCCATGGTGGGGGGCAACCTGCTGACGGCGCTGCGCACCGCGGCGGCCTCGTCGGTGTCGATCCGCCATCTGGCGCGCGCGGATGCACGGGTGCTGGGCATGATCGGCGCGGGCCATCAGGCGGCGTTTCAACTGCGCGCCGCGCTAGAGCAGCGCCCTTTCGAAAAGGTGATCGGCTGGAACCTGCATCCCGAGATGCTGCCCAATATCGAAAGGGTGGCTGATGAGGCGGGTGTGTCTTTCGAGGCGGTGGCGCTCGAGGGGATGCGTGATGCGGATGTGATCATCACCATCACCTCCTCCTTCGAGGCCATCCTGCAGGCCGCGCATGTGAGCCCCGGCACGCATCTGGCCTGCATGGGCACCGACACCAAGGGAAAGCAGGAGGTCGCTGCTGATCTGCTGGCGGCAGCGCGCGTCTTCACCGATGAGGTGGCCCAGAGCGTGAGCATCGGCGAGGCGCAGCACGCCGTGGCCCAGGGTCTGATCGCGCAGGCCGACATCACGCAGATCGGCGCGGTGATCAATGACACGCACCCCGGCCGCAGCACGGCGGAAGAGATCACGCTGTTCGACGGCACGGGCGTGGGCCTGCAGGATCTTGCGGTCGCCGCTGCAATCGTCGATCTGGCAATCGAGAAAGGCGTGGCCATCGAGGTGGATTTCTGACCGGCCGCGCGCATTGCGCAAGGGGCATTTCCGGGCAATTGCCCTGCCCATGTTGCGATACTGTGGGCCAGTCTCATCAGGCTCTGGCCAATCACGCAATCGCAGGCTAGGTCTGGGCGGTAATCGACTTTTGGAGTGCCACCATGACCGGACCCGTCACCATTGACTTTCTCGAAACCGACCTCGACGAAATTGCCAGGGCAGAAGGGCGCGTCGCGGTCTTCGTCTCACCGGATGGCAAGCTTGACAAGTCGGCCCGCCGGGTGAATCGCCTGACACGGGGTGTGCTCGACCGGATGGTGCAGAGCAGTGACTTCGGCAAGATGAAGCCAGCCCAGGTGACCAGCCTCGCTTATCCGTCGGGTATGGCGGCAGAAGCGCTCGATGTGGTCTGTCTTGCGCGCAACCCCGATCTGGCCGAGGCGCGCAAGGCCGGTGTGGCCCTCGGCAAGGCCAAGGGCACCAAACCGCTCCTCGTACTCGCAGGACAGCTGCGCCGCGCCGAGGAGATTGCGAAAGGCATTGCGCTGCGTGCCTATGAGTTTACCGCGCACAAGACCGCCGAGCGCGAAACGGCTGCGGGCGTGCGCGTGATGGTTTCCAAACCCGATGAGACGGCGGCAGCCGCGAAACAGCTTCTGGCGGCGGTGGAGGGCGTGCATCTCACCCGTGATCTCGTGTCGGAGCCTGCCAATCACCTGACCACCACCGAATTCGCGCAGCGGATAGAGCGGATGAAGGATCTGGGCCTGACCATCAGGATATTCGACGAGGCCGCGCTGGAAAAGATCGGCATGCACAGCCTGCTCTCGGTCGGCCATGGCAGCGCGAGCCCCTCGAAAGTGGCGGTGATGGAATGGATGGGCGGCAGGAAGGGGGACGCCCCTCTGGCACTGCTCGGCAAGGGGGTGATCTTCGATACCGGCGGGATCAGCCTCAAGCCCGCGGCAGGCATGGAAGACATGACGATGGACATGGGCGGTGCCGGCGTCGTGGTGGGCACCATGCACGCGCTGGCGCGACGTGGCGCGCGCGCCAATGTCGTCGGGATCGTGGGGCTGGTGGAGAACATGCCCTCTGATCGCGCGACACGGCCCGGAGACGTGATCCCCTCCCTGAAGGGCGACACGATCGAGGTGATCAACACCGATGCCGAAGGGCGTCTCGTCCTGTGTGATCTGCTTTGGTATATGCAACAGGAATATCAGCCAGCCGCGATGGTCGATCTCGCCACCCTGACCGGGGCGATCATCATCGGCCTAGGTCACGAGAAGGCGGGTGTCTTCTCCAATGACGAGACATTCTGCAAGGCCTTCCTGAAAGCCGCCGAAGCCGAAGGCGAGGGCGCGTGGCACATGCCCCTCGATCCGGCCTATGACGAGAAACTGAAGAGCGAGATCGCCGACATGAAGAATGTGGGCGGGCGCGAGGCCGGCTCCATCACCGCGGCACAGTTTCTCAAGCGTTTCGTCAAGGATGAGGTGCCATGGATCCATCTCGATATCGCCGGCGTTGCCCTGGTGAAGGCCGAGACGGCGCATGCGCCTAAAGGGGCCACGGGCTGGGGGGTCATGGCGCTCGACCGGCTGGTCGCGGAGAATTACGAGACGTGACAGCAGCATGGGTAACGCCTTCTTCTATCACCTGACGCGCGCGCCGCTGGAAGTGACCTTGCCCTTGCTTCTGGGCAAGGCGCGCGCGGCGGGTTGGCGGGTTGTGGTGCGCGGCACGGATGAAGCGCGGCTCGACTGGCTCGATCAGAAACTCTGGCAGGGCCCCGAGGACGGCTTTCTGCCACACGGGCTGGCCAGCCGTGCCCATGCGGCGCTCCAGCCCATCCTGCTCACCACCTCAAGGGACTATCCCAACGATCCCGCCTGCTTGATGCTGATCGACGGGGCCGCACCCGACCCGGCCGAGGCCGCGCGTCTCGAGCGGCTCTGTGTGCTCTTTGACGGGCATGACAGCGCGGCCGTGGAGTCCGCGCGCGATCACTGGAAAACCCTGACTGCGGCGGGCTGTGCGGCGCAATACTGGTCCGAGGCGGGCGGGCACTGGGAAAAGAAGGCCGAAGCCTGAGGCTCCTTCCCCTGGTTTCTTCTTGGCAAAAATACCCATTTCCAAGGCCGGCAGAATGTCCCCGGCCTGCGCCCCTCGATGTCCTGCCCTCAGCCCCGCGTCCTGCCCTCAGTCCCGCGGGGTCATCGCGGCAAGGCCCTTGAGGATGTCGATCGCATAGGCAAGCTGGTAATCCTCTTCACGCAGGCGCGCGGTCTGCTCGACCCTTTCGCGTTCTTCCTCGATCTGACGGATTTCGTCCTCCGAAAGGCTGTCATTGTTGAGCCTGCCGCGCAGGTCGGCTTCCGACCGGCTGGGCCGCTGCGCCTCCTCTTCCTCCATCTCGCCCGGGAAGCGTGTGGGTTGCTGCACGATGATATCGGGCGAAACACCCAGCGCCTGAATGGAGCGTCCGGAGGGTGTGTAGTAGCGCGATGTGGTCAGACGCATGGCACCATCGCCGCGCAAAGGCATCACCGTCTGGACCGATCCCTTGCCGAAGCTCTTGGTGCCCACGACAATGGCGCGGCGGTGATCCTGCAGGGCGCCGGCAACGATCTCGGAGGCGGAGGCGGAGCCGCTGTTGATCAGCACGACAATCGGCTTGCCTTCGACCAGATCGCCCGGTTCGGCATTGAACCGGTCTCCGTCGCGGGGATTGCGCCCCCGGGTGCTGACGATCTCGCCCTTGTCGAGAAAGGCATCCGACACACGGATCGCCTGTGTGAGCAGGCCGCCGGGATTGTTGCGCAGATCGAGCACGATGCCATTCACCGCATCAAGCCCTCCAAGTTCCTCGATCTTGTCCTCAAGCTCCTGCTTGAGGTTTCGGAAGGTCTGATCGTTGAAGGTCGTGACCCGCAGCACGATCGTATCCTGCTCCGTGCGGGCGCGCACGGCGATCAGTTGTATCGTGTCGCGAATGATGGAGACATCGAAGGGCTCCGCGATGTTCTCGCGCACCACGGTGATCACGATCTCGCTGCCCACCGGGCCGCGCATCAGGTCCACCGCCTGGTCGAGTGTCAGCCCCAGCACGCTTTCGCCATCCACGTGGGTGATGAAATCGCCCGCCTCTATCCCGGCATCGGCGGCCGGTGTGCCATCCATCGGCGAGACGACCTTCACGAAACCCTCTTCCTGGGTGACCTCGATCCCCAGACCGCCGAATTCGCCTGTGGTCTGCACCCGCATGGCCGCCGCGTCGCGCGGGGAAAGATAGCTGGAATGCGGATCGAGCGAGGTCAACATCCCGTTGATCGCCGCCTCGATCAGATCGGCCTCGTTGACTTCCTCCACATATTGCGAGCGAATGCGTTCGAAGATGTCACCAAACAGATCCAGTTGCTCATAGACATTGCTGGACCTCGTGGCCTCCTGAGCCAGAAGGGGCGCGGCCACCTGCGTGGACACGATCACACCGGTGGTGATACCGGCGGCTGCGGCGATCAGAAACTTTTTCATGCGTCAATCGTCCTTGTCTGTCTTGAACCATGTCTCCGGGTTCACGGGCGTGTTGTCTTCTCTGAATTCCATGTAGAGCGTTTCAGAAAAATCGGCACTGGCTTCCTCCCCTGTCTGGGCCAGAATCATGCCGGCGTCCAGCGCCGGCCCGCCCATCAGGCCCACCGGGCTGCCTCCGGGCAGAACCTCGCCCACCGTTCCATACACGGTTTCAAGCCCGGCCAAAACCAGCAGCAGCCCGGCCTCGGGTTCCAGAATCATCACATTGCCGTAATCGAGCAATGGTCCGCGGTAGCGGATGGTCGCGGCGGCGGGTGTGGTCACCAGAGCATGCGGGCGCGTGGCCAGCACCAGGCCGGGGCGGGTGATGCCCGCCGCATCGGCCTCGCCCGCGCGGCGCAGGATGCGTCCACGCACCGGCATCGGCAGATTGCCCTTGCGATGGGAGATGCCGGGCAGGCTGCCGCTTACCTCGCCCGAGGCGATCTCGCTCAGCCCGCTGGCAAATCCCTCGAGCGTATCCGACGAGGCGATCAGCAGCGCCGTCCTGATCGGATCTTCGGTGAAGCGCATGGGAAGTTCCGTCCGGTCGGCAATCGCCTTACTCAGTTCGGTGCGGGCCCTTTGCACTCCGAGCAGGCCCTCTTCGAGCTTGTCGGCGGCGCTTTGCTGAAGCCTTCGCAGGACGCTGGCCTCCTCCAGCCGCGCACGCAGCGCCTCGGCGCTGCGGTTCAGCGCGGGGGTGACTTCGGACATGATCATGCCGGAGCGGGCGGTGCCCACCGGCCCGGACGGATGCAGGAGCAAGACCGGCGGCGGCGTGGTGCCGATGGTCTGCAGGACGCCCAGAAGCTGCGCAATCTCGGCCTCGCGCGCGCGCAGTTCCCGGGTCAGCGTCTCTTCGCGGATGGCGGCGCGGCGCAGCCCCTCGCGCAGTGCCAGAAGACCATCCTCATAGGCATGGATGGTTTCGGTCAGGGCCCTCACCCGGTTGCGCGCGCCCTCGGCCTCTGCAAGTTGCTGCGCGGCGGCGTTCAGCCGGTCTGCCGCGGCGCGGGCCGCAGCCGCCGGGTCCGGCTCAGCTGCCGCATTGGTTGCAAGCAGCCAGGTCAGCAAGGCGGCGACACGCAGGCTCATTGCAGCAGGCTCCGGCCGGTCATCTCGGGGGGTTGCGGCAGACCCATCAGCGCCAGAACCGTCGGGGCCAGATCGCTCAGCCGGCCCTCCCTCAATTGCGCCTCCGGCGGGCCGCCATAGAGGATCACCGGCACCGGATTGAGCGTGTGTGCGGTATGCGGCCCGCCTGTGTCCGGGTCCACCATCACCTCGCAATTGCCGTGATCGGCGGTCACGATCATTGCACCGCCCACCTCTGCAAGCGCCTCCACGACACGCCCCAAGCCTTCGTCCACCGCCTCGCAGGCCGCCATTGCCGCCTGCAGGTCACCGGTATGGCCCACCATGTCGGGATTGGCATAGTTCACCACGATGAGATCATAGCCTTCCCCGATGGCCGAGACGAAATGCGTCGTGACCTCATCGGCGGACATCTCGGGCTGCATGTCATAGGTGGCAACCTGCGGCGAGGGCGCCATGTAGCGGTCCTCTCCCGGTTCGGGGTCTTCCTTGCCACCGTTGAGAAAGAAGGTGACATGCGGATATTTCTCTGTCTCCGCGAGGTGAAACTGCGTGCGCCCGTGCCGCGCTACCCATTCGGCCAACGTGTTGCGGATGTCGCGTGGTGGAAAGACCGTGTCCATCCAGCGATTATGCGCGCGCGAATATTCCACCATCCCCAGGAGCGCCGCCCATTCGGGCCGCGTGCCGATGCTGAAGCGGTCGAATTCCGGATCGGCGATCGCCGCCATGATCTCGCGCGCGCGGTCGGCGCGGAAATTGAGGCAGAAAAAGCCGTCGCCATCCCGCGCGCCGGTATATTCGCCGATCACCGTGGACGATATGAACTCATCGGTCTCCGAGCGTGCATAGGCGTTCTTGACGGCGATCTCGGGCGTGACAGTGCGCGGCCCTCTGGCCTCGATCATCGCCTCATAGGCTTCGCGCACGCGGCTCCAGCGATTGTCCCGGTCCATGGCGAAATACCGGCCCGAGACTGTGGCGATCTGCACCCCCTCGGGCAGTGCTTCTGCCAGCAAGCCCAGATAGGTCAGTGCACTTGTGGGCGCGACATCGCGCCCGTCTGTCAAGGCATGCAGCACCACCGGGATGTCCGCATCGCGCAGCACCCGCGCTGCTGCCACGATATGGCCCATCGCCCCATGTACGCCGCCGTCCGAGACCAGGCCCATAAGATGCGCAGTCCCCCCCGATGCCCTGAGAGCGAGGATGAAATTCTCGATTCCTTCGGCGGTGTCGAAGCTGCCATCCTCGATGGCCAGATCGATCTGGCCCAGATCCATCGCCACCACACGCCCCGCGCCGATATTCGTATGACCGACTTCGGAATTGCCCATCTGGCCGCTGGGCAGGCCGACATCCGGCCCGTGAGTGATCAACGTGTTATGCGGGCAGGTGTCCATGAGATGATCGAAGATCGGCGTATGCGCGAGCACCGGCGCGTTGGCCTCGGTCTCGTCCGACAGCCCCCAGCCATCGAGAATGCATAAAACAACGGGTTTGGGAATGCGCATCTGTGTCCTGCCTCTGCGCGCCTTCTAGCGCCATAAACCGACAGGGTGAAGCTGGGTTTGCGGTAACGGGCTGCGAATATTGCAGGGTGACGGCGGTGATGCAGACTGCGGCCGAGGGCAGAGTGCGCCGCGCGCGGTCGGCATCGGAGGCTGGGTGGCGAGGGCGCGTTGCCCGCAAATGTCTCTGCGCGGATTTCGGGAAATGCGCCCGTGAGGTCTTGAAGCCGTCCCGGCACTTGCCCATTTATCCATCAAGGTTCCCGACCGCGCATGCCTCCTCGAGGGTGCGCAACCGGGGTAACGCTTGTAAAAAGGAGAGTTGGGATGGACTTGAACAAGTTCACCGAGCGGTCGCGTGGCTTCATTCAGGCAGCGCAGACCATCGCAATGCGGGAAAGCCATCAGAAAATGGCACCCGAACACATTCTGAAAGCATTGATGGACGATGATCAGGGGCTCGCCAGCAACCTGATCAAGCGCGCCGGCGGCGATCCGGCCCGCGTGGTTCAGGTGCTCGATCTGGCGCTGGGCAAGATCCCCCGTGTGACCGGCGATGCCGGGCAGACCTACCTCGATCAGGCGACCGCCAAGGTGCTGGGCGAAGCCGAGAAACTGGCCAAGAAGGCCGGGGACAGCTTCGTGCCCGTCGAGCGGATTCTGACCGCGCTCGCGGCGGTGAAATCCCCGGCCAAGGACGCACTGGATCAGGGCGGTGTTTCGGCCCAGAGCCTCAATGAGGCCATCAACGATATCCGCAAGGGGCGTACTGCAGACAGCGAAAGCGCCGAGGATACCTTCGAGGCACTGGAGAAATACACGCTCGACCTGACCAAGGCCGCGAGTGAAGGCAAGATCGACCCGATCATCGGCCGGGATGACGAAATCCGCCGCGCCATGCAGGTGCTGTCACGCCGGACCAAGAACAACCCGGTGCTGATCGGCGAGCCGGGCGTCGGCAAGACGGCGATCGCCGAGGGGCTGGCGCTGCGCATCGTCAATGGAGATGTGCCCGAAAGCCTGCAGAACAAACGGCTTTTGTCGCTCGACATGGGTGCGCTGATTGCGGGCGCGAAATATCGCGGCGAGTTCGAGGAACGGCTGAAGGCCGTGCTGAACGAGGTCACAACGGCCGCTGGTGAAATCATCCTGTTCATCGACGAGATGCACACGCTGGTGGGTGCCGGCAAGACAGATGGTGCCATGGATGCCGCCAACCTGATCAAGCCTGCGCTGGCGCGCGGCGAGTTGCACTGCGTCGGGGCGACAACGCTGAACGAATATCGAAAGCATGTGGAAAAGGATGCAGCCCTTGCTCGCCGTTTCCAGCCCTTGATGGTCGAGGAGCCGACGGTGGAGGACACCATCTCGATCCTGCGCGGTATCAAGGAGAAATACGAGCTGCATCACGGCGTCCGCATCTCCGACTCGGCGCTCGTCACGGCGGCAACGCTGAGTCATCGCTACATCACCGACAGGTTCCTGCCCGACAAGGCCATCGACCTGATGGATGAGGCCGCATCGCGTCTGCGAATGGAGGTGGACAGCAAGCCCGAGGAACTGGACGCGCTGGATCGTGAAATCCTGCAAAAGCAGATCGAGGCCGAAGCGCTCAAGAAAGAGGATGACGCAGCCTCCCGTGATCGGCTCGAAAAGCTCGAAAAGGAACTTTCGGATCTGCAGGACCGCTCGAACGAGATGACCGCGCAATGGCAGGCCGAGCGCGACAAGCTGGCGGGGGCGCGCGACCTCAAGGAACAACTGGACCGTGCGCGGATCGAGCTTGAAAACGCCAAACGCGCGGGTGATCTCGCCCGGGCCGGGGAGCTGAGCTATGGCGTCATTCCCGGGCTGGAAAAGCAACTCGCGGAGGCCGAGGAGGCCGAGGAAAGTGGCGTCATGGTCGAAGAGGCCGTGCGCCCCGAGCAGATCGCGCAAGTGGTCGAACGCTGGACGGGTATCCCCACGGCGAAAATGCTGGAGGGCGAGCGCGACAAGCTGCTCGGGATGGAGGACAATCTCCATCGCCGCGTGATCGGGCAGGATACGGCCGTGAAGGCCGTGGCCGATGCGGTGCGCCGTGCGCGTGCGGGCCTCAATGACGAAAACCGCCCGCTGGGCAGCTTCCTCTTTCTCGGACCCACGGGTGTGGGCAAGACCGAGCTGACCAAGGCGGTGGCCGAGTTTCTCTTTGACGATGACAGCGCCATGGTGCGCATAGACATGTCGGAGTTCATGGAAAAACACAGCGTCTCACGCCTCATTGGCGCGCCGCCGGGCTATGTGGGCTATGACGAGGGCGGCGTGCTGACCGAAGCAGTCCGCCGACGGCCCTATCAGGTGGTTCTGTTCGACGAGGTCGAGAAGGCGCATCCGGAGGTGTTCAACGTGCTCTTGCAGGTGCTCGATGACGGCATGCTGACCGATGGTCAGGGGCGCACGGTCGACTTCAAGCAGACGCTGATCATCCTCACCTCGAACCTTGGCAGCCAGGCGTTGAGCCAGTTGCCCGAAGGGGCGGATGCAGCGGGTGCCAAGCGCGACGTGATGGATGCGGTGCGGGCGCATTTCCGGCCGGAGTTTCTCAACCGGCTGGATGAGATCGTGGTGTTCGACCGGCTCGCGCGCGAGCAGATGGATGCCATTGTCGATATCCAGATGGCACGTCTGCTCAAGCGGCTGGCCTCGCGCAAGATCACGCTCGATCTCGATGAGGACGCGCGGCAATGGCTGGCCAACGAAGGCTATGATCCGGTCTATGGCGCGCGCCCGCTCAAGCGGGTTATCCAGCGCGCGTTGCAGAACCCGCTGGCGGAGGCGCTTCTGGCCGGTGAGGTGCTCGATGGCTCGACCGTGCCGGTCACCGCCGGGCCGGAAGGGCTGATCATCGGCAATCGCGTCGGCCGTTCCGATCGGCCTGCGCCGGAGGATGCGGTGGTGCACTGAGTTCCGCTGCATCAGCGCGGTTCTGCTCCGGCCCGGTTTGATTATATCCGGACCGGAGCGCTAGGCGTGGAAGAGGCATTGCAATGCGCCCTCAAGGCTTGGGCGCGGCCCTGACCGCGCAAGAGTGCGTGTCGGGACATGGAACAGTTTCCCGCTCGGGCATGACAGGAATCCTTTTTCAGCAGCGTGCCAGCCCGTGCCGGACCCACAGGCGCGGGTCGAAACTCCGCCGCTCGCATTTCGCTTCCCCAATCCCGATCTG
>SLDH01000296.1 GCA_007125415.1 Roseovarius sp. | reverse complement strand
GACGGCGGACTGCCGACGGCGGCGCGGGGCCATCGTGCTGCGCAAGCACCCCCGACCGTTCAGGCGCGGAAGTCGCTCACCACGCGCGCTCCTCAAGCGGAAATCGCCTCAGTCCCAGCAACTCACCAGCACAGTCATGCCCGAGGCCTTACGGGTCAGCGCTTCGTCGGCCATGTGATCGCTCGTGTCGGCGGCGGCGGGGGTGATCCCGGCGGCGGTCAGAACCTGTGCCACCGCGTCGGCATTGGTGGCAAAGCTCACACCATCGGGCAAACGACGATCCGCGGAGGAGGGGGGCAGGAGCATCCCCAGCACGCCCCCGGCGGCATCCACAACCGGGCCCCCCGCATCCCCTTCCAGCGCGTTGAGAGCCAACCGCTTTTGCGCGGGCTCGCCATTCAGCCCCCTGACATCGGCCAGCCGCCCGAAGGTCAGGGTGGGGGCGCCCAGCATTCCGCCATAGGAATATCCCGCCACGGCCACATCCGATTGCAGCCGCGGAATGGCGAGTTGAAACGCCGCCACGGATATCGGTGCCAGCGGCTGAAGGGGACGCAGCACCGCGATTCCCGAACCGGCATCCTGGGTGATCACCTGCGCGTCATAGACCTGATCGAGGGTGATCCGGCTGCACTCCTGCACGACTTCGGCGGTGGTCACCACGGTGCCTGACCGGTCCACATAGAAACCGGAGCGCGACAGGCGGGGCTGACGGATCTCAAGGCCCGACACCAGATCGATGCTCTGGTCCTCCAGCGATCCCGCAGAGGCGGGCAGAACACCCGGCAGACGCGTAAAGCTCTCCTGCATCTCACCCAGAAGGCGGGTGCGCCGCTCTTCGTCGCCTGTGGGCCAGATCAGCGTGAACCCCTTGATTTCGCCATCCCTCAGCGCGGCCTCGGTATGTGAAATGCGGCGCGCATCCTCACCGATCAGCAGAAACGAGTCCTGCCCCAGCCTGCGCTCACCCTCCTGTGGCACGATCTGCAGGGTCTGCATGATGTCATAGAGCCCGCCCAGCGTGTTGCGGTTTCCCTGCTGGGAAATCAGCAGCACACCCGCCTCCAGATCACCCGATGCCGTGTAATGGGCAAAGGGGCTCTCATAGCGGTCAAGGCGGACCACATCGGCGGGCAGCTTCATGGCGATCCCCGCCTTCGCATCCTCTACAAGGCGCAGGCCGATCCCGTCGAGCACCGCATTGTATTGCGCGATCAATTCGGCGCGTTGCAGCGTTGTCAGCACGCCGCTGGGCTCATGCCCGTTGGCGCGTTGCCAGTCGGCCATGGCTCTGCGGGTCTGAGGCCCGAAAGCCGCGTCGATCGCACCCGAATAGACCCCCGCCCATTGCAGGGCCACCTGCAGGTCCGCGCGCGCGTCGCGGCTCAGGTCCGCTTCCGAGGCACGCGCCTCGCGCGGGGTTTCGTCCGCCGGGACCGGCTCGGGTTCGGGCTCGGGCAGGGTGGCCGGCTCCGGCATGGCCGGGGCGGTGCCGTCCTGCGCGGGCGCATCGAGCAGGTCTGACCCGACGGGCCAGATCTGTTGCTGATAATCCGTGCTGAAGGCGATGTAGCTGTCGCCCGGGATGGCCCCTTGCGCGCGCAGGTTCTGCAAGACCTCGCGGGCCGTGGCCTGATCATAGGGGCCAAGGGCGATGGCATACCATCCCGCGCCGAGCGAGAACCCGGCGACATCCGGCAGGCGCACGGCATAGCCACGCAGACTGGTCTGGGCGCTGCCGAGGGTGGGCTGCGCTTCGATCTGGACCCATGCGTTTTCCTGGGCGGCGACAGGGATGGCTTGAACGAGCAGAAACAGTGAAGAAATCACGGTCAAGATCAGTCGTGTCATCAGGTTTTCCTGTCCTCGAGAGCGGCGCGCTCTCATGCGTTGAAGGTGTTCTAGCAAATCTTTGCCGCCATGCAAAAAAAAAGACCTCTTTTCGGGGATTTGCCGATGCTGTGCGGCGCTGCTGTTGCAGTGCGCGGCCGCGCCCGTCAGGGGCATTGCCAGCCAGGGTGGCAAGGGCGGCACCCGCGCGCTGAATCGTGCGATTGACCCTGCCCAGCCCGCGCCTTAGGTAAGGGCGACACTTTCACGGGGTGCATCCGAAATGGGCGGCAAAAGCGGCAAACCACGCAGCTTTCAGGAGATTATCCTGAGGCTTCAGGGCTATTGGGCGGCCAGGGGCTGCGCCATCATGCAGCCTTATGACATGGAGGTGGGCGCGGGCACGTTTCATCCGGCCACAACACTGCGCGCTCTGGGCTCGAATCCGTGGGCGGCGGCCTATGTGCAACCCTCGCGTCGGCCCACTGACGGGCGCTATGGCGAGAACCCCAATCGTCTGCAGCATTATTACCAGTATCAGGTGCTGATCAAACCCAGCCCGCCCGATCTGCAGGAGCTTTTTCTGGGCAGCCTCGAAGCCATCGGCATTGATCTGGCTCTGCACGATGTGCGCTTTGTGGAGGACGATTGGGAGAGCCCCACGCTGGGTGCCTGGGGGCTGGGCTGGGAGGTCTGGTGCGACGGGATGGAGGTGAGCCAGTTCACCTATTTCCAGCAGGTCGGCGGGCATGACTGTCATCCGGTATCTGGCGAGCTTACCTACGGGCTGGAGCGGCTCGCGATGTATGTGCTGGGCGTCGATCATGTGATGGAGATGCCCTTCAACGACCCTGACGCGCCGATCCCGCTCAGCTACGGCGATGTGTTCCGCCAGACCGAGGAGGAATACAGCCGCTGGAACTTCGATGTGGCCGACACGAGCGTGCTGCTGCGCCATTTCGAAGAGGCCGAGGCGGAATGCGCCGCGATCCTCGGGCAAGCGCATGTCGATCCGAAGACAGGCAAGCGCATCATCATGGCGCACCCGGCCTATGATCAATGCATCAAGGCCAGCCATATCTTCAACCTGCTCGATGCGCGCGGTGTCATCTCGGTGACCGAGCGGCAGGCCTATATCGGCCGGGTCCGCGCGCTGGCGCGGGCCTGTGCGGATGCCTTCGTGCAGACGGATGCCGGGGGAAGGGCCGCCTGATGGGAAAGATACTCGCGGCCTTTCTGGTCCTTTCAGGCGTGCTCGCCGGCGTGGGGATGTATTACCTCCAAGTCTATCACTTCTACGAAGAGGTGACGACGGTTGCCGATGGCGGCGCCGTCGAGATGAAGATTACCCTCTCCGATGGCAGCATGATCGACCTGCCCGCCCCCGGCTTTCGCGGCATAGATGCGGATAGCTCGCCCATCCGTTTCCGCGCCTGTTTCGACGCGCATCTGCCGCAGGATGTGGGCTTCATCCCCTACGAGAACGCCGTCCCGCTCAACGCCCCGCGCTGGTTTGACTGCTTTGACGCGCAGGCCCTCGGTGCGGCACTCGAGGAGGGGCGCGCACGGGCCTATCTCGGAGAGCGCGACATCCAGTACGGGATCGACCGGATCATCGCGGTCACAGATGACGGCAAGGGCTATGCCTGGCACCAGATCAACCGCTGTGGCGAGGTGGTGTTCGATGGCAGACCCGCGCCCGAGGATTGCCCAGAGCCTCCGGAAGGAATGTAGACCATGCCCGATCTGCTGATCGAACTCTTCTCCGAGGAGATCCCTGCGCGAATGCAGGCCCGCGCGGGCGCGGATCTGCGCGCGCGCCTTACCGATGCGCTGGTCGAGGCGGGGCTGACCTATGCGGGGGCGGCTGCCTTTACCACCCCGCGCCGGCTGGTGCTGACGGTGCAGGGCCTTCTCGCGCAGAGCCCCACCACCCGCGAAGAGCGCAAGGGCCCGCGCGTGGACGCGCCCGAGAAGGCGATCGAAGGCTTCCTGCGCGGCGCCGGGGTCAGCCGCGATACGCTGGAGATCCGCGAGGAGAAGAAGGGCGCGGTCTATTTCGCGGTGATCGAGCGGCCCGGGCGGCCCGCGGCCGAGATCGTGGCGGAAGAGCTTGAAAAGCTCATCCGAAACTTCCCCTGGCCCAAATCCAT
>SLDH01000338.1 GCA_007125415.1 Roseovarius sp. | reverse complement strand
CGGTATGGCCTAATCAGTCGGCCTGGTTTCAGCGCCTGTCAGAAATACCCGCGCACAAGGCTGTCCGCAATCAACCGCCATCCGTCGGCAATCACGAAGAAGGCCAGCTTGAAAGGCAGCGAGACGATCACCGGCGGAACCATCATCATGCCCATCGACATCAGGATCGCGGCCACCACAAGATCGATGATCAGAAAAGGCAGGAAGATCAGAAAGCCGATCTGGAACGCGCGGGAAATCTCCGACAGCAGAAAGCTCGGAACAAGAACCGACAGAGGTGCATCCGGATCAGGGCGAAGCGCCTCGCCCCCCGGTCTGAGTGCTGCCATGGAGGCAAATGTGTCGGAATCCACGCGGCCTGCCATGAAGTGGCGGAACGGCTCGAGCGCCCGTTCGATGGCCAGTTCGACTGGTAGCTCCTCACGGGTAAGCGGGCCGATGCCCTCTTCCCAGGCTGCCATGAAGACCGGCTCCATGACGAAATAGGTCAGAAACAATGCCAGGCTGACAATCAGCATGTTGGGCGGCGATTGCTGCAATCCGATACCCTGACGCAGAATGGCAAGCACTGTCACCATGAAGGGAAAACAGGTGATCATGATCGCGAGCCCGGGGGCGAGACTGAGGACGGTGATGAGCGCGATAAGCTGAATTGCGCGCCCCGAGAGGCTGACATCATCCCCCAGCGAAATGGAGATGTCCTGCGCCGCGGCCGGGCCTGCAGCCCAGATCAGGCCGATGAGCGCCCCGAGGAGAAAGACGCCGCGATGACGGGTCATTCCAGCCCGTCGCGCAGATCTGCAACTTCGATCAGCCGTACGGCCAGCTGCCCCGCCTGATCACCGTCGAGTTCCTCCAGTTCGCCCCGTGCAATCAGCCGATCCCCCACGTAAAGCTCCACCGGATCCTCCACCCGCTTGTCCAGCGGCAACACGGAATCGCGCCCCAGCTTGAGCAGGTCCCGTATGAGCGGACGGGTCTTGCCCACAGATATCGTGATCTCGATCGGGACTGTCGAGAACGGATTCGCGCCATCGCGTCTCGGCTTGTCGCCCGTCCGTGTCTCATCATCCATCATGCTGTCTCCCTCTGATTTTCTTCGTAGAACGCGCCGACTTTGCGCTCGATGCCTTCGAGCACGCCGCTCAGGTCGATCTCGCGCTCCTGCGATCCGAAGCGCAGATACGCCTGACCTTCGCCCAAGGTGGCCTCTTCCACGATCGTCACCGGTATTGTCAGATCCTCGCTCAAGATCGTCTCGAGGGTCAGCGCATTCTCGGGGGCGGTCACGAGTTCGACCGGCTGGGGGCCTTGCTGCCTGGCAAGCGTCTCGATCTCCTCGATGATCTGTTGGCCGAGCGACTGGCGGGCAAGCCGCGGCAGGAGTGTGCCGATCATCTGGTCGAGCAGGGGCTTGAGACCATTCAGCGCGGCGGAATAGGCCTCCTGATAGGTGAAGGAGAGATCGCGGAGGTTCTGGGCAAAATCCGCAGAGACGCGCCGTGAATCGTCCGCCGCGGCTTTCACGGAATCATCCCAGCCCGCCTGATAGCCCTTCTCGAAGGCTTCCAGCCGCTGCTCTTCCAGAGAAACATCGGTGAGCGAAACGGGATTGCCCCGCGCATAGCTGCGGAAATCCTCGAGAAGGTGGGAAATGCTCATCAGGCTTGCTCCTCTTCCAGCCAGTTGCGCAGGATTTCGACGGTTTCTTCCTGACGCTCACCGATAAGCGTGCGCAGGCGTTCGACCGGGTCCTCGCCGCTTTCGGGTAGCGCGGGTGTGGTGAGGGCGCCGTTTGCCGCCCGGCCCTCGAGGGCTGCGGGTGACATGGGGGAGATCATATCCTCGTCGATCTCGCCGGTCAGCGCTGCCGGCTGTTCCGCTGTATCCTCGGGTCGTGCGGTCAGGCGGGGCAGCGCGGGCGGATCGGAGCGAAGCAATAGTGGTCGCAGGACGAAAAGCCCCAGAACAAGCGCCACGAGCGCCAGAACAGCCGCCTGAACAAGGGACATGACATCAATGGCGAGGCGGTCCAACAGAGAAGCCTCGAAGCCTGACCCCGCTGGCAGCACCGGCTCGAACTCCATTGTCTTGAGGGTGATGACATCACCACGCGCCTCGTCATATCCGACCGCCGAGGCGACAAGCTCGCGCAGCGCGCTCAACTCTTCCTCTGACCGCGGCTCGAAGATCGTGCTGCCATCGGGCGCCTCGATCCGGCTGCCGTTGAGCAGCACGGCAACGGACAGCCGCCGGATATCTCCCGGTGCAAGAGTGATTTCCCGCTCGGTCTGTGAGACTTCATAGTTCACCCGCTCGCGCGTCTCGTTAGACTGGCTTTGAGAACTGCTGTCGCCGCCCGCATCGCCCTGCGGCAGATTGGAGGCCACGGTCACATCGCCGCCGCCCTGATCGCTGGCCGTGTCGGAGCGCTCTTCGCTGTCGATCGAGATGGCGACCCGACTGTCAGGGTCGATCCGCCGCTCGCGGATCTGCTCGGTGCGGGTGACGGTATCGACACTCACCTCCACCACCGCATTGCCAAGACCGACCCGAGCCTCGAGCAGGCGTGCGACGCGCTGTCGCAACGCATCTGCACGCTCATCGGCGCCATTGGCCGGCTTTTCATCAAGCGTGCCGATCAGCCCGCCCTGACCGTCGATCACCGAGACATCTTCGGGCACCAGCCCTGCTACCGCCGAAGCCACCAGAAACTGCAGCGCGCGGGCATGTTTGGGAGTGATGGTGCCGCTTTCTGCGGTCAGGGCAACCGACGCGCCCGAGCGGACATCCCGCTGAAACGGGTTCGATCCGGTGCTGGCGATATGAACGCGCGCTGCGCTGATGGCGGGGTGGGAGACGATCGTGCGCGCAAGTTCACCCTCCTTGGCACGCCAATAGGCCGCATCGAACATCTGCGAGGTGGTGCCGAACCCGGTCAGCCCGTCCAGCAGTTCGTACCCCCTTGTGGAATTCGTCGGCAGCCCCTCACTGGCCAGTGTCATCCTCAATTCATCCCGTCGAGCCGCATCCACGAAGATCGCGCCGCCGCGTACCTCGTGGGTCACGCCACGCTGCTCGAGCGCGCCGATCACCTCCCCGGCGGGGCCGCTCTCGAGGCCGGCATAGAGAAGCGCCATGCTGGGCGTGGACGCCAGCCTTGCAACTCCCAGGACTGCAATGAGCATCGCCACCCCTGCAAGCACTGCGATCATGCGTCGACGGGGGTCCATCATCGTCCAGACATTCACGATCTGCTGCAATTTCTTTGCCTCCTGCGCCGTGGCTTTGCCGTTCGGTCTGCTCATCATTCGCCGATCGGACTTAACAATCGGTTAGTTGATATCGGTCTATGGTTCGGGAAATGCATCGAGAGGTGATTTCATGGCCGACGCGCCAACAGAAACGAACGCGGCTGCGAAGGCACGGCCCCGACGCCCGCTTGTCATCGGTCTCGTTCTTGCTTTGCTGGGCGGGGCGGGAGGCTTTCTTGCCGTGCAACAGGGCCTTCTCTTCGGGCGCGAATCATCTGTCCGCAGCGCAGGGGGCGACACCGGGGGAGACATGCTGATCAGGGACATGCCCGATATCGCCTTCGTGCCGATCGAGCCGATCGTGATTTCCCTGCGCGATCAGAATCGCCATCTGCGCTTTCGCGCGCAGCTTGAAGTCCCGCGCGGGCACCAGGCAGAGGTCGAGCGGCTCATGCCGCGGGTTGTTGATGTGCTGAACAGCTACCTGAGGGCCCTCGAGACCGCCGATCTCGCCGATGGCACATCACTATCGCGGTTGCGCGCGCAGATGTTGCGGCGTGTTCAGATCGTGACGGGCGGTGGGCGTGTCAACGATCTGCTCATCATGGAATTTGTACTGAACTGAGGACACTGAACTGATGGAACTGATTGCCGATATCCTGTTGGTCGCCGGTGCTCTGGGTGCCGGATTCTACTGCTACATTCTCGCCCGGCGGCTGAGTCGGTTCAACGATCTGG
>SLDH01000405.1 GCA_007125415.1 Roseovarius sp. | reverse complement strand
GACCATGACATATCCCGCGATCATCGACCGTCTGGTGGCGGAGCACAAGCAAGGATTTGCCCTGCCCCGCGAGTTCTATACCTCTGCCGAGATATATGAACATGACATCAGAGCCTATTGGAATCGCAACTGGATCTGGGTTGGTCATGTGAGTCAGATCCCAAATCCGGGCGACTACTTCCTGTTCGATTACGCCAATGAATCGATCATCGTCGTGCGCGATGGAGAAGGTGAGGTGCGCGCGCATCTTAATATATGCCGCCATCGCGGCAGCCGTGTCTGCGTCGAGCAATCCGGGAATGCGCGCAGTTTCGTCTGTCCCTATCATGCGTGGACTTTCGAGCTGTCGGGCGCGCTGCGCGGAGGCCGCGCCATGGGGCCTGATTTCGACCCCGGAAAATGGGGGCTGTTCCCGGCCCAGGTGCGCGTTTTCGAAGGGTTGATCTTCATTTGCGCCAGCCCCGACGCCCCCGATATCGAAGAAGGACTGGCACAGCTTGCGCCGCTGGTGGCCCCGTTCGGCCTTGTGAAAACGAAAGTGGTGCATACCGCAAGCTATCCGGTGCCCGCCAACTGGAAACTGGCGCTTGAGAATTACATGGAATGCTATCACTGCGCTCCGTCACATGTGGATTATGCCCGCTCGCACACGATCAAGGCGCCCAAGGATGCAGCGACACTCATGCCCGCCCTTGAGGAAAGATCGCGCAGCATCGGCCTTCCGGCTACGAAGATGCATGTAGACGGCCTGACGACGGGCAAGCCCGGAGCGGATTTCTACTATCGGCGCTATCCGCTCTATGACGGGTATGAGACAGGCAGCAAGAGCGGCGCGCCGCTGGCGCCATTGCTGGGCGATCTCGGCGGCTTCGATGGCGGGGCCACCGATCTTTCCATCGGTCAGTTGAACAATTTCCTGATCTATGCCGACCATGCTGTCGGCTATCGCTTCGTGCCACGCGGGGTGCAGGAGACGGATATTCAGGTGGTCTGGCTGGTCCATGAAGAAGCGGAAGAAAGCCGCGATTACAGTCTCGATGATCTGACCTGGCTCTGGCATGTCACCTCGCTCGATGACGAGCGGATCATCCGGCATAATCAGGAAGGGGTGAACTCCCATTTCTTCCAGCCCGGACCTCTGGCCGAAATGGAACAAGGCATCAGGGGGTTCTATGCGAGCTATCTGGCGATGATCACCCATGACCCGCAAAGCCCGCACCATCAGGCGCAGCGCATCGCGGCCGTGTAGAGCATCACCTGCCCGCGCCCGGCTGCCTTGGCGGCGTAGAGCGCCACATCGGCATCCTTCATCATCTGCTCCGGCAGCGGGTCGGCATATTGCCCGCTCAGCACGGCACCGATACTGCCGGAGATCTGCAATTGCGCCTCCTGAAAGGGGATCGGCACCTGCAGGCGCGCGATCAGTCGCACGCCGATCTGCAACAGATGCTGCGGCGTCACCTGCCCCGACAACAGGATGACGAACTCATCCCCGCCCGCGCGGATCACCCAATCTTCGGGGCGCGTCTCCTCGACCATGATCCGCGCGGCCGCCTGCAACACATGATCGCCCGCCGCATGACCATGGGTGTCATTGACCTCCTTGAAGAAATCCAGATCGACATGCATCAGCCCGTAGGCCGCCCCGGCCTCGTGCAGCCGTTGCAGGATATGTTCCATGGCGCGGCGATTCTTCAACCCTGTGAGGGTGTCCGTGAACGCTTGTTCCTCTGCGGTGATCCGCGCTTGCTGCAAGCGCAGGTTCAGCGTACGCGATGCCTCCATCGCGGCCGATTTCGCCTCGACCAGATAGAGCATCTCGATGGCAAGATCGGTCGCCGCGAAATCCGCGTTGGAGAGATCGAAATCGCGCACCGCATCAACCACCGAGATGCCGAAGGACAGGTTGACGACCGCCCCGCCGGGCGGGCCCAGCGCAGACCCCTCGGGCAAGGGCGAAAGCACGCCCTTGAGTTCGGTCCGGGGCGGGTGGCGCAACTGCAGGTGCAGCGGCTTCCCGGCGATCCCGAGCAGATCCTCCATGCGTGCGCCGATCCGGGGTTGCTTCAACTCCACAAGTTCCAGAAACCGCGTGGCCTGCACCGGAGCATCCGGCATGATCTTCTGCAAGGTCGGCCCGGCATGAAGGATATGGCCCGTCGCGCTGAGCACCACATGCATGGGGCAGAGCGTATCGAGCAATGTCAGCGATGGCAGGGGCTGCTGATGGCTCATCGCGGCCCTCCTGCCCCGAGGCTGAATCCCCGCCCGGAGGTGAAAGCGGATTCCAGCAACGCCACAGAGATGATTTCATTACGCGCGCGCTGGCCCTTGTGCTCCAGATAGACAAGCGCCCCGTAATCATCCGCCATCGCCCGCAAAAGCCCCATCATCACATAGCCGAAACCCACCGGATCCTGCGGGCGGGGCCGGACCGTCAGGCTGAAGGTGGTCGCCGTATGTTCGCGCAACCCCAGCGCAGGCAGATGCAGATCGGACACCGCGAGCCTTGCGCGTTTGGGCAGATCATCCAGCGAGTGGAGAAAGGCCTCGAAGGTGATACCGCCGAAGCGCAGAAGGCGGCGGAGGGGCTCAAGATCAGGATGGGAAACAAGATATGTTCCGATATCTTCGAGAATCTCGGGCACCGGGCGCTCGAGAACCGCGCTCAGCCGATCCAGCACCAGAAGGGTCACCTCATCGTCGTAGACGAGCATCGCCTCGAACTCGGCAAAGCCCAGATCCAGCGGATCGATCACCTCGGCCCAGCGCGCGCGGCCATATGTGTCACGCACGAATCGCTCCAACGCGCGATTGATCAATCCATGCATAACCCGCCTCGTCACCTCATACCGCCCATATCTTCGCAGGACAGCCTTAACATTCCCCCAACATCTCAATTTGCGCAGATTTTCCGCCCCTTGCGCTCGGCAGGGCGGGCTGCTACCTCTCGGGGTATCCGTTGGGGTGCTCCGTGCTGCGGGGCTGAGAGGCAAGTGCCAACCCATCGAACCTGATCCGGTCAATACCGGCGGAGGGAACGGAGATCACGAAAGGCCCGATGCGGGCCGCCTCTCCTTCCATTGCTGGTGTTGCCGGGCCCCTGAACCGAGAGGACATGCCCCGTGATACCCCGCCTTGCCAACCCGCTCGCCCTTGCCGCAACGCTGGCCCTGGCCACCCCTGCGGTCGCGCAGGACAAGATGACGCTGATGCTCGACTGGTTCGTGAACCCCAATCACGGGCCCATCATTCTCGCCGAGGAACTGGGCTATTTTGCCGATGCCGGGCTGGAGCTCGAGGTTATCGCCCCGGCCGATCCTTCCGATCCCCCCAAGATGGCGGCTGCCGGTCAGGTGGACCTGGCGATCTCCTATCAGCCGCAACTGCACCTTCAGATCGACAATGACATGCCGCTGCGCCGTGTCGGCACGCTGATCGCGACGCCGCTCAACTGCCTTCTGGTGCTGGCCGACGGGCCCGTGCACTCCGCCGGCGATCTGAAGGGGCGCAAGGTAGGCTTTTCCGTCGCCGGTGTCGAGGAAGTGCTGCTGGGCACCATGCTGGCCGAGCATGATTTGACGCTGGACGATATTGAACTGGTCGCCGTCAACTGGTCGCTTTCGCCATCGCTCATGTCGAGGCAGGTGGATGCGGTCATCGGGGCCTATCGCAATTTCGAACTGAATCAGATGGAAATCGAGGGTGTCCCGGGCCGGTGTCTCTTTATCGAGGAAGAGGGTGTGCCGGCCTATGACGAGTTGATCTATGTGGCCAATCCTGAGCGGATGGATGCAGACATGCTGCGGCGCTTCCTGCACGCGACCGAGCGCGCCGCGCAATACATCATGAACCATCCCAATGAAAGCTGGGAGATTTTTGCCGGCACTTCCCGAGAGTTGCAGGACGAGTTGAATGAAAAGGCCTGGACGGACACCTATCCGCGCTTTGCAACCCGCCCCGCCGCGCTCGACCATTGGCGCTACCGGCAGTTCGAACAGTTCCTGCTCGACAACG
>SLDH01000101.1 GCA_007125415.1 Roseovarius sp. | reverse complement strand
CGTTCTGTTTGCCGAGGCGCTGGCGATTGCGCGGGGGGTCGAGGGCAATATGGGCCGCGCCGGCGCCCTGCACCGGATTGCGGCGGCGCAGGAGCAGGCCGGGCTCTTCGCCGAGGCGCTGGCCACCGCGCGGGGGATCGAGGAACTCGATTGGATCCGCGCCTGGACCCTGCACGATATTGCGGAGGCACAGGGCAGCGCGGAGATCTTCGCCGAGGCGCTGGCCGCCGCGCGGGGGGTCGAGGACGCTTCGCACCGCGCCGGCGTCCTTGCCCGCATTGCTGCGGCGCAGGGCAGCCCGGAGCTGTTTGCCGAGGCGCTGGCCATCGCGCAGGGGAACGAGGACGATCTGGTCCGCCGCCCCATGATCCTGCGCGAGATTGCTGCGGCACAGGCGCAGGCCGGGCTCTTTGCCGAGGCGCTGGCTACCGCGCGGGGGATCGAGAGCGATGTGGACCGCGCCATCGCCCTGGGTGAAATCGCCGCGTCGATGACCGAGGCACCTTAACCGACATTCCTCAAGTGACCTGCCGTCTGACGTGAAGACCGCCTGAGCCCGACCGCATGCTGTCAGGCACCGAGATAGCGGCGCGGGTTTATTTCTTCGTGCGGAACGGAAAGCTCCGAAACGGCAGGGCCGCCCCCGCCCTCTACTTCGGCCAGCCGGTCTTTACTGGCCGGGGAGGGCGAGAAGCCCATCACGTGCAGCGAGTCGGGCGATTGCGATGGCCGGGTGCAAGGCGAGACCTGCGGGTATCGGGTATCTGCCTCTGTCCGTCGTCAAGTTCGAGGCTGCAGGATCACTGCCGGCCCGGGAACAGATCCGGCGCGCCTGTCTTTGGCGCGCCGCCTCGTCAGCCGCGCCCTTTCCACGGCACCAACCAGCGTTCGGCCGTGCGCATCGCCACATCGATCGAATAGCCGATGATGCCGATCAGGATGATGCCCATGATAACGATATCGGTCTGCATGAAGCGCGAGGCCACCATGATGGTAAAGCCGGCCCCCCTTTCGGCGGCAACGAGTTCCGCCGCGACCACCGTTCCCCAGCACACCCCCATCGCCACCCGCGCGCCGATGAAGATTTCGGGCAGCGCATTGGGCACGATGACGTAACGCAGGATCTGCGCCTTCGACGCGCCCAGGCTGTAGGCGGCATGCACCTTGCTCAGCGCCACACCCGCAACCCCTGAACGCGCCGCGATGGCCATGATCCACAGTGCCGCCAGAAACAGCAGGATGATCTTGGCGCGCTCGTCGATGCCGAACCAGATGATCACCAGCGGGATCAGCGCCAGCGGCGGCACCGGGCGCATGAATTCGACGATCGGATCGAACCAGCCGCGCATGAAATCGTTCAGCCCCATCGCAAAGCCCATCGGGATGCCGATCAGCGCGCCCAGAAAGAAACCGGCCAGCACGCGCCAGATCGAGATCGACAGATGTTCCCACAGGGTGAAGTTGCGGTAGCCGTCGCTGGCGATGGTCAGCAGGCGGTTCCACACATTCTCGGGCGGGGGTAGCCAGATCGGGCGCATCTGCCAGTCGGCGGGAGCGTGGATGAATGTCCAGGACGAGCCGGTGAACGCGCCCCAGATGAGAAAGATCACCAGCACCGAGGCGACCGAGGCGACGCGACTGGGCCGAACGGCGCTCTCATCGCCGAAGGTGACGGTCTTGCGCGCGGTGAGGCCGTCACGCTGGCGGATGCGCGCCGAGAGAAAGGCGGTAAGCGCCCAGATCAGCGCCAGCAGCGCGACATAGATGAAAAACAGGGTCATGTCGCCACTTCGCTCCGGCCCATGATCTCTTCCTCCATCTGCCAGATCATCTCGAGTATCTCCTCGCGCCGGGCGGCGAATTCGGGCAGCCGCTTGACCGCGCGCAGATCCTCGCCCACGCCCTTGTCGGCGAAGGGCAGGCTGTATTCGGCATGAATGCGCCCGGGTCGCGGCGCCATGACGATCAGCCGCTCACCCAAAAGCAGCGCCTCCTCCACCGAATGCGTGATCAGCACGATGGTCTTGCCGGTCTCCTTCCACAGCTTGAGCACCAGCCCCTGCATCTTCTCGCGCGTCAGCGCATCGAGCGCGCCCAGGGGTTCATCCATCAGGATCACCTCGGGGTCATTGGCCAGACAGCGCGCCAGTGCCACGCGCTGCTGCATGCCGCCGGAAAGCTCGTAGATGGCCTTGTCACCGAAACCCTGCAGCCCCACGGTTTTCAGCAGATCATCGACACGGGCATCGATCTCGGCGCGCTTGCGTCCGGCCATGCGCGGGCCGAAGCCCACATTCTTCGCCACCGACATCCACTCGAACAGCGCGCCCTGCTGGAAAACCATGCCGCGCGCGCGGTCGGGGCCGGTGACCGGCTTGTCGCCCAACCGCACGCTGCCGCCGGTAGGAGCCAGAAATCCGGCCAGGATGTTGAGAAAAGTGGTCTTGCCGCAGCCCGAAGGCCCCAGCACCGAGACGATCTCGCCGCTGCCGATGGTGAGCGAGACATTCTTGAGCGCCTCGATGGTGCTGCCATTTGGCAGCGAAAACGCCATCGAGACCTTGTCGCTGACAAGTTCCGACATGGGCTCCCCTCCTCGTCATTGATGCGCACGCCCCGCCATCACGAGGGGCGCGCGCTGCGGTGCCGGGGGTTACATATCCCGCGCCATCTCCATGAAGCTTGTGTTGATCACGCCCTCATAGCTGTCCAGAGCGCTGTCCATCGTGCCTTGCTCGACGAAGAAATCGGCAACTTCCTTGAGGAAATCAGCCAGATCGCGGCCCATCCATTCGGGGCCGAGCTGTTCTTCAAGGGTGGGGAAGACGAACAGGCCAAGCCCGGTCTCGGTCGCTTCGGGCTCCATGCCGGCGGCCCCGGCGATCACCGGTATCATGGCCGCACTGTCGGTCTCGAACCGGCGGTTCATGTCTTCGGTGACCCGCAGGAAACCGGCCACGATCTCGGGGTTCTCGGCCGCGAAACTCGCTTCCACCGAAACCACGTCAAAGATGCGGATGCCCAGCTCGCGCTTTTCGTCACCGGTCAGCAGCACACTGCCATAATCGAGCATGCGCGTGAGCCCCCCGCCCCAGCCGCAGGCCATGGCCACATCGCCGCGCGAGAGCGCTGCGGCGCCATCGGCCGGCGAAAGATCGACGATCGACAGATTGGAGGTGTCGATGCCAAAATGCTCCATCTGGCGCAGCATGCCGTAATGCGCCGCCGTGCCCAGCGGCACTGCCACGCGCTGGCCCTCCAGCTCCTGTGCGTTCTCGGCGCTGATGCCCAGATCGGCATGTACCACGCAATTGTCGTAATCGTCATAGGTGGTGGCGATGCCCGTCAGTTCCAGTTCCAGCCCGGCCGAGGTGGCGACCACGAAGGGCGGCACACCCTGGCTGAAGGCGATCTGCACCGCCCCCCCGGCCATCGCCGCCGACATCTGCACGCCGGTCTCGAAGGCGCGCCAGTTCACGCGCACGCCCAGCGCTTCGTCATAGATTCCCTCGGCCTGGGCATAGAGGTTCGGCGTCGGCCATTCCAGGAAATAGCCTACAGTTATCTCGTCAAGCGCCGATGCGGCACCGGCAGGCAGAACAAGCGCCAGACTGGCGCCAAGCAGTTTCTTGCGGACAGACATGAGCAAACTCCCTGTTTCCCTATGGGGTGCGAACTGACGATTCGCCGTTACAGGCTAACACTTTTGTGAAATTTTTCACCTCCTCTTCACGCCGGGCCGAGTTTCGAGGGGTTTCACTTTGTCTCGTAATGAGCATCTGCGCTGGTTTTCAGCAGCATCGCCAGGAAACACAGCCAAACCGGGCGGTGGATATGCCGCGCTCTTGGCCGGCATGCATCGCTGCGACGGGGTGCCGATCAAGACTGCCTGTTCCCGTGACAGCCGACGGGAGCCTGATGCCCCGGACTTGACTGGCGTTCAGCCTGTCGCGCTCAATAAACCGGGGGCGCGATCACCCATACGACCCGGGCCGTTTCGGCATACGGGTTTTCCCAGCG
>SLDH01000359.1 GCA_007125415.1 Roseovarius sp. | reverse complement strand
TGGGTTTCGTAGTCATAAAGCTGTTTCGCCTCTTCCAAGGTATCGAACATATAGAGTTTGCCGCCCATCAGCACAGCCGCTTCACGGGCGAATTTCTCAAGCGTTTCCGCCTGGTGCGAGACGATAACGACTGTGGTGGTGCGCAACCTCTCGCGCAGGACCTCCCCGGCCTTGCGGTTGAATTCCACATCGGTGGAGCCGGGCATGCCTTCGTCGATGAGATAGATGTCGAAGTCGAGCGCCAGCATCAGCGAGAAGGTGAAGCGCGCGCGCATGCCGGAGGAATAGGTGCCCAGCGGCTGATCGAAATATTCACCGAGATTGCACATCCAGCGGCAGAAGGATTCCACGTAATCAGGGTCAAGCCCGTAGAGCCGCGCAATGTAGCGGCAGTTTTCCATGGCCGAAATCTTGCTGATCACGCCGCCCATGAAGCCGAGCGGGAAAGAAATCCGGCAGCCTCGCCTGATTGTGCCCTCATCGGGTTTTTCGAGGCCGGCCATCATGTTGATCAATGTCGTCTTGCCCATGCCGTTGGGCGCCAGAATACCGAGCGAGCGGCCAAGGTCCACCCGGAAGGAGACCCGCTCGAGGATCACCTTGCGCTGTGTGCCCGTCCAGAAGGACTTGCTGACATTGTCAAATTCGAGCATCTGAGCTCCGAAGCTGCTCTCGCCATCCTTCTTAACGAGGACCCATTAAGACGTGATTAGCCGATCTTGGCCAGTTGGTGCAGTTCTATTACACCAAATCAGGGCAATTTTATGCTCTTTGCAACATTTTTTCGGGTGCTGGAGGATCGCGTGGCTTTGCAATACCGTGCGCCTGCGTTCGGCTGTCGCCCCTTTTCGACGATCATTCACGAAGGAGTGTGCACCTGCGCGTAGTATTTGCGAACGGGTCCATCGGCGGCCCAGCTGCAAACACAGCCTCGCGGGACGAAAAACACATCGCCCGCCTCGAAGTCGTGACGCGTTCCATCCTCTTCGGTGATGGCCACCCGGCCCTGCAGGATCTGGCAGAACTCATGCACGCCGAAAGGCTGCATGGCGCTTTCGAAAGCGGTGCTTTCCCACAGGCCGACCGTCATCGTGCCGGCATCATTGGTAAAGACATGCGCATCGCGTTGAGCGCCGCCCCCGATGCTTTCGGCTTCGGGCTTCGCGGCGGCGGCGAGGGCGTTTTCGTCGAGCACGATCACCCCGCCCTCGGCGCTGTCAAGCTGCGGGACGGGTGCTGCGGGATCATTTAGCAGCAGGAAGAACTTGCGCATCGGTCCCACCTGCCGCCAGGAGATGGGGATCGCGTTTCGCAGCACGAAGCTCTGCCCGGTTTCGATGGGTACCGCATGGCCTGCCCCATCAACCATCTCTACCCGGCCTTCCAGAACCAGCATGAACTCATCACCCGGATAGGGGCCGAACGTCTCCTGCATGTCGGTGGTCGTCCAGACACCGACGCTGAGCCCGATCTGCGGATCCTCGAAATAGACATGGATGCTCTGTTCAGGGAGGGGCGATTGGAAATCGGCCGGGTCGAGGGTCATCCGCGCAAGGCCGCTCTCCGGCGGGCCATCTCTTTCAAGCCGCATGATCCCGTTCTGCATGATCCGCTCCGTGGTTGAACCTTCCAGCGAACAGTCTACGCTGCGCCTTGAAAAGTCCAGCGGAGGTGATCATGGAAGGCGAGAAATCCGGGACGACGGGCGGGTGCCTCTGCGGAGCCGTGCGCTATGAGATGGCGGGGGCGCCGTTGGGTGTCATCTATTGCCATTGTGAAAGCTGCCGCAAACATGCGGGCGCGCCGGTGGTGGCGCTGGCGGGCTACCGACGCGACCAGATGCGCTATACGAGCGGTGCGCCGAAAATCTATGCCTCTTCGCCGGGGGTAGGGCGCGCCTTTTGCGGCGATTGCGGCACACCGTTGACATGGGAAGGCGATGGCGGCGACGAGATCGGCCCGATGGTGGAGGTGCTCGTGGGCACTCTGGACCGCCCGGATGATTTCGTGCCGGAATGTCATATCCATCACGGCGAACGCCTCAACTGGTTCGAGGCGCATGATGGTCTGCCGCGCTACAAGGTCTGGCATGACGGAGAGGATGCGCCCTACATGTTCGGCCCGCGCGACGGCTGAGAGGCGGGACGCCTCCGGCGGGAGTATTTGGTGAACAATGAAAGATGTAAGTGCGCAGATCGCGGAGTGCAGCTTGTGCGCGGCGCGGTTTTCCCGGACCCAGACCGCCCATGCGCCGCGCCCTGTGGTCTGGTTCAGGCCCGGCGCGCGGTTGCTGATCGCGGGGCAGGCGCCGGGGATGCGTGTGCATCTGTCTGGCAAGCCGTTCGACGACCCGTCGGGGGCGCGGTTGCGTGCGTGGCTGGGGATCTCGGAAGAGGACTTCTACGACCGGGCGCGTGTGGCCATCGTGCCCATGGCGTTCTGTTTTCCCGGATATGACGCGAAGGGCGCCGATCTGCCGCCGCCACCGCTTTGTGCGCAGACCTGGCACCGCCGGGTGATGGCGGCGTTGCCCGGCCTGCGGCTCAGCGTGCTGGTGGGGGCGCATGCGCTGCGCTATCATCTGGGTGTGAGAACAAGCGTGACCGAGACGGTGCGCAACTGGCAGCGCCATGCGCCGGCATGTTTTGTCCTGCCGCATCCGTCCTGGCGCAATTCCGGCTGGCTGAAGCGGAACGACTGGTTTGCCGAGGAGGTTCTGCCGGCGCTGCGTGCCCGCGTGCGGGAGGTAATGGATGACTGAAGAAACCCCGCTCGACCGCGCCCATGCCGCCATGGCAGCCGCAACCGACGAGGATGCCGCGCGCCTGCGCTTTTACGAGCGGCTGGCAGAGGCGGAGCTTTTCATGTTGTTGAGCCGCGAGGCCGAGGGCGCGCGGATCAGCCCGGAGGTCTTCGAGATCGACGATGCCTCCTTCGTGCTGGTCTTCGACCTCGATAGCCGCCTTACGGGCTTCGCCGGGCGAGCCGTGCCCTATGCAGCGCTGTCGGGGCGTGCCATCGCCGCCATGCTTGCTGCAGAGGGGCTGGGGCTGGCGCTCAATATCGATGTGGCACCATCGGCCTTTCTGTTGCCGCCCCCGGCTGTGGCATGGCTGGCGCAGATGCTGGCCGACCGGCCCGACGTGGTTGAACAGCCGATCGCGCGGGTCCTGGCACCGAGTGGCTTGCCGGAGGTGTTGTTGCCCGCGCTGGATGCCAAGCTTGCGACTGCGGTAGGCATGGGTGAAATGGCCTGTCTTGTGGGGGTGGAGTATGAGAGCGGCGCGCGGGGCCATCTGCTGGGCTTCATCGGCACGGCACCGGGGGCGGAGTCGCCACTGGCGCAGGCGGTGGCGGAGGCGCTGCGCTTTTCGGGCCTCGAGGCGGCGACGCTGGATGTGGGGTTTTTCGAGCCGAGCGATGCGATTGCGGCGGTGCTCGCTCGCGAAGGGTTGCGCTTTGACTTGCCCGTCGCGCCACGCCCGGAGACGCAGCGCGCGCCCCCGGGCAGCGACCCCGACAAGCCGCCGATCCTGCGCTGATCAGTAGCCCGCGTCGCGGTTCACCAAATAGAGCAGCTCTTCCCCGGCTTCGCTGCGGCGTATATTCTCGGCCACGACGCGCGACGCGCTTTCGGGCCGCGTGTCGGCGGCCACATGGGGCGTGACGGTGACGCGGGGATGGGCCCAGAACGGGTGCTCCTCAGGCAGCGGCTCTTCACGGAAGACATCGAGCGTCGCGTGGCCCAGTTGACCGCTGTCAAGCGCGGCGATCAGTGCGGCATCATCGATCAGCTCGCCGCGGCCGGCATTGATCACAACCGCACCGCGCGGCATGCGGGCGAGTGTCTCGGCGTTGATCGTGTTCTGCGTCGCCGGTGTGTTGGGCAGAAGGAGCACGGTGATCTCACCCGTTCGCAGCGCCTCATCAAGCCCCTCGGGGCCCGAGACGCAGGTGATCCCTTCGAGCACTTTTGGGGAGCGGCTCCACCCCGTGACGGGAAAGCCGAGCCGGACGAGGGAGGCGGCGCAGGCACTTCCCAGCGTGCCAAGCCCGAGGATGCTCACCGGACGGTCAGGGGCAAGCGGCGGCACATGGTCATGCCAGATGTGATCAGGGTTCACGATATGCCGATCCATGCCCAGATGATGCCGCAGCACATGGCCGGTCACCCATTCGACCATGCCGCGTTCGAGCCCTTCATCGACCATGCGGGTCAGCGGTATTTTCAATGTCGGATTACCGACCACTTTCTCGACACCGGCCCAGAGATTGAGCACGGCCTTCGCGCGGGTATAGGGGGTGAAATCCTGCACCGGCCCGGTGGCGGCATAGACGATATAATCAACCTCTTCGGGGGGCATCTCGGGGGAAATGGTCACATCAAGGCCAGCGCCGCGACAGGCCTCCAGCAGGGGCAACTCGAATTCGGGCCAGCGGGCCGGACGACCGGCGAAAAGGACATTTAGCATGGTTTACCTCGGTTTGTGGACATGGGCACTCTGTACCAGACCGAAGCCGATCATGAGTACGAGCATTGCGGAGCCGCCATAGCTCACGAGGGGCAAGGGCACGCCCACCACGGGCGCCAGCCCCATCACCATGGCCATGTTGACGGCAAAGAACAGAAAGAATGTCGCGGCGAAGCCCAGGATGAACAGCGAGGAAAAGCGGTCCCTGGTGCTGAGGGCGGTGGAGATGCAGAAGAGAATGATAAGGGCGTAGAGAGCCAACAGGGAGACTGCCCCCAAAAAACCGAATTCCTCGGCCAGCGTGGTGAAGATGAAATCGGTGTGCTTTTCGGGCAGGAAATTGAGCCTCGACTGGGTGCCTTGCATGAAGCCCTTTCCCGTCCAGCCGCCGGAGCCGAGCGCAATCTTGGACTGGGTGATGTGATAGCCTGCGCCCAGCGGATCACTCGAGGGGTCGAAAAACGTGTCGATCCGTCGAAACTGGTAATCGGCCAGAAGCTGCCAATCGGTGCCGCGACTTTGCAGCACCAACGTGACAAGTGCTACCATGGCAAGGATCACGACGGCAAAATAGATCCAGTGCACGCCTGCGATGAACATCAACAGCCCCCCACCGGCGAGCAGCATCAGCGCCGTGCCGAGATCCGGCTGGCGCAGGACGAGCAGGACAGGCACAAGAATGATCCCCACCGGCAGAAGCACCCATAGGGGCCGCGAGACGCGCGACATGGGCAACCAGTCGTAATAGGCGGCCAGAATCATCACGAGAGTGACCTTGGTCAGTTCCGAGGGTTGCAGCCGTATGAAACCCAGATCGACCCAGCGCTTGGCCCCCATGCCGATCGCGCCGAAGAATTCCACGGCGACCAGAAGAACGATCGAGCCCAGAAACGCCACCACCGCAATATTGCGCCAAAACCAGATCGGCACCATGGCGATGCCAAACATCAGAAGAAGGCCAAAGGCAAAGCGTTTGGCCTGTGGTTCCGCCCATGGCGAGAAAGAGCCTCCGGCCACGGAATAGAGCATCAGAAAACCGATTCCGGCAATCGACATCAGCAGGATCACGAGCGCCCAGTTCAGATAGAGCACCTTGCGCAGACCCGAGGGCGTGTGCTTGACGGTATTCTCGAGATAGGTCATGCGCGGTCGCTGCTGTCCCGGGGTCTGATGGTGCGTGCGCGACTCAACTCTTCCTGCTGGGTCTGTATGCGGCCACGGTCCTGCGGCGGATAAGCGCTGAGCGGTGGGTCGCCGTCATAGAGCGCCTGGAGCGTGATGTCGCGCGCGATGGGGGCCGCTGTTCTCGAGCCGCCGCCGCCATGCTCCACCACCACGGCCACGGCGATGCGCGGCGCATCGGCGGGGGCGTAATTGACATAGAGCGCATGGTCGCGTTCTTCCCACGGGACCAGAGCGTTGTCGACGATTCTGGAACGGACCTGGCTGGTGCCGGTCTTGCCCGCAATCTCAAAGCCTTCGGCGATGACGCGGCTTCCGAAGGCCGTGCCGCGGCGGTTGTTTGTTACGGCGAACATCGCCCGGCGGATGTGGCGCAGGTGGTTTTCGTTGAGGCCGAGGTTCTCGCCATGCCCTGTTGGCTGTTCGACGCCGTTGATGGATTTCACCAGACGCGGCGTGATGTTGCGCCCGGTCGCCAGACGTGCGGTCATTACCGCCAGTTGCAGCGGTGATGCCAGAACATAGCCTTGGCCGATGGAGGCGTTGACCGTATCTCCGGGCCGCCATGCCTCGTTGCGGACCTCGCGTTTCCATGTCCGGTCAGGTGCCAGCCCGCGGGCAACGGATGTCATTTCCAGATCGAAGGCCACGCCCACACCCAACCGCCTTGCCATATCCGCGATGGCATCTATCCCGGTTCGGAGGGCCAGTTCGTAGAAATACACATCACAGCTTTCGCGCAGCGCCGTGTGCAGGTTCATGTTGCCATGGCCCGAACGCCTCCAGCAGTGAAAGCGCCTGCCTGACACTTCCATATGGCCATTGCAGCGCACGGTGGTCTCGCTGTCGAAGGTGCCCGCGTTCAGCGCGGCAAGTGCCGTGATCATCTTGAAGGTGGAGCCGGGCGGATAAATGCCCTGAACCGCCTTGTTCGGCAGGGGGCGATACTTGTTTTCCAGCAAGGCGTTGTAATCGGGGACGGAAATGCCCCGCACGAAGAGATTGGGGTCATAACTGGGTGCCGACACACAGGCCAGCAGATCACCGGTTTCGCAATCCATCACCACCGCTGCCGCACTTTCCCCGTTCAGCCGCACCTGTGCATAGGATTGCAATGCCGCATCGAGCGTGACCTGGAAATCGGCGCCTGCCTGGCCTTCCTGACGGTCAAGCTCGCGGATCACTCGCCCGGCCGCGTTGACCTCGACACGCTTCGTGCCGGCCCGCCCACGCAACATTTCCTCGCGGCGCGCCTCGAGCCCGATCTTGCCGACCTGAAAGCGCGGCATCATCAGAAGCTGGGTCGGTGCATCGATACGTTCCAGATCGCGGGTATTCACCGGGCCGACATAGCCCAGCACATGGGCCGTATGCTCATGATAGGGATAGCGCCGTGTCAGCCCCACTTCCGGTGTGACGCCGGGCAGGGCAGGGGCGTTGACCGCCACGCGGCTCAGATCATCCCAACTCACGCGGTCGGCCACGGTCACAGGAGTGTCGCCCCGCAATTCCCGCAGGTCGCGCAGGGCCCGTTCGATCTCGGCCGGGTTCAACTCGATCAGACGCGCGAGCCGCGCGATGGCTTCCTCCACATCCCCGGCTTCCTCTCGCACGATATTGATGCGGTAGCTTGGCGTGTTCTCGGCGAGGATGATCCCGTTGCGGTCGAAGATCCGGCCCCGTACCGGGGGAATGAGGCGGATATTGATGCGATTCTCATCGGCCAGCAGGCGAAACTGATCGGCCTGATCCACCTGCATGTGGCGCATCCTGAGGGCCAGCACGCCCGACATGGCAGCCATTGCCCCGCCCAGCACCATAGCCCTCCGCGTTATGCGGGCCTGGCTTTCGATACTGTCCTTTGCGGGGCGTCTCATTTGCGGTTCACCATGGCTTCAACATCGCCCGGAGCCTGCTTGCGCACGCCGAAGACGATCTGCGAAGCATAAGCCACAACGGGATAGCATGCGAGTGTCATCACAAGCTGCATGAGATAAAGTCCCGGCGAAGGGCGGTCGATCAGCAAGACGGCAAGCACGATCTGGTTGCCGATGGTGATGACCGTCAGAATCACTGCGACGGTAAACCATTCGGCCAGAAAGGTAAGGTCGCGCAGCAATGGGGCGCGGCGGCGCATCGCCTCGGTGCCGATGACGACGAAGGCAGCCCAGAGCCCCGGTGGCATCTGGTAAAGCAGATCGGCCAGCAGGAACACCAGGGCGATCAGCAAGAGGGGTACGAAGTCGGGCCGCCGGACCACCCAGGCGCAGGTCAGCGCCAGCATCAGGTCCGGGCCGGCCCATCCGCGTGGCATGGTGTCGAGTGGGAGCAGGTTCAGAAAGATCAGCGCAAGACACAGCACTGCATAGATCAGACGCATCGCCCAGATGCCGGGATGCCTGCGCTCAGCCATTGCTGGCCTCCGCTGCCTCCGTTCCGGGCTCTTCGGCGGCCTCCGGAATCAGCACGCGCGGGGCGATCAGGCGGCCCGGATCGGTGATCGGCTCGTTCGCATAATCGCGCAGCACACGCAAAAATTCCAGGCGCTCATGGTCAGCGGCCAAGCGGATACGGAAGCGCCCACCCCGATCCTGCAGGACCTGCCCGATGGCCAGCCCCGGCGGGAAGACGCCGCCATCTCCGGAGGTCAGCACCCTGTCGCCGGGGCGCAACCTGTCGGGTGCCTCGATGAAATCGAGCAATGGCGCGGCGCTGTTGTCTCCGATCACCAGTGCCTTCTGGCCGGAGGGCTGGATGATCACCGGCACCCGGCTTGCACTGTCGGTCAGCAGCACCACCCGGCTTGTCCGCTGCCCGACGCCGGAAATGCGACCCACAAGACCGAGCCCGTCCATCGCTGCCCAGCCATCGACGATCCCGTCGCGGGCACCGACATTGATCACGACAGACTGGCGGAAGGGCGAGCCGCTGTCGGTCATGACCACACCGGTGACATAGGTAAGGCGCGGGTCGAGCTGCACGTTGTTGAGATCGAGAAGGCGCGCGTTTTCCTGCTCGAGCTGCAGCGCGGCTTCCTTCCAGGCCCGCATCTGTTGCAATTCGCGGCGCAATTCCTGGTTCTGCTGATAAATCCGCTGGTAGCTATGATAGTCGCGCAGCAGGTTCACCATCCCGTTTACAGGGGCCATCGCCCATTCGAAATTCGGGACGACGGTATCAACGACCTGGGCCCGGAATTGCTCGACCCGCGGGCTGTCGATTCGCCAGACAAGGAACAGGCCCAGCAGGCCGATCAGCACAAGCCCGAACACGAGCCGCTTGAGCGGTCCTGTATAGTCGGAGCTGTTTGATCGGTCCTTCGCCAAGAGCGTACCCTCTCGTCAAAAGGTGCGCGCGTCAACTGTCGTAGTCAATCGCGTGGCGCAATTGTTTCTCGAATTCAAGCGCCTTGCCGGTTCCCAGCGCGACGCAGTTCAGGCTGTCATCGGCGATGGACACGGCCAGCCCCGTTTGTTCACGCAAGGCCAGATCAAGATCGCCCAGTAGCGCGCCCCCGCCGGTCAGCATGACACCGCGGTCAACGATATCAGCGGCCAGATCTGGCGGTGTTGCCTCGAGCGCGGTCATGACCGCCTCGCAGATCTGCTGCACCGGTTCGGCCAGCGCCTCGGCCACCTGTGCCTGACTTATCTCGGTTTCCTTGGGCACACCGTTCAGCAGGTCACGGCCGCGGATCTGCATCGAGGTGCCGCGCCCGTCATCGGGCATCCGCGCGGTGCCGATCGAGGTCTTGATGCGCTCGGCGGTGCTCTCGCCCACGAGTAGATTCTGCTGCCGGCGCAAGTAGTTGATGATCGCCTCATCCATCCGGTCGCCGCCCACCCGAACCGAGCGGGCGTAGACGATATCGCCAAGGCTCAGCACCGCAACCTCGGTGGTGCCGCCGCCGATATCCACCACCATGGAGCCAGTCGGGTCGGTGATCGGCATGCCCGCGCCGATGGCTGCCGCGATGGGCTCGGCGATCAGGCCCGCGCGGCGCGCCCCGGCGGCCAGCACCGACGAGCGGATCGCGCGCTTCTCAACCGGCGTCGCCCCGTGCGGTACGCAGACGATAATCTTCGGCTTGGAGAAGGTGGAGCGCTTGTGCACCTTGCGGATGAAATGCTTGATCATCGCCTCGGCCGTGTCGAAATCGGCGATCACGCCCTCGCGCATCGGACGGATCGCCTCGATGCTGCCGGGGGTGCGGCCCAGCATCAGCTTGGCATCCTCACCAACGGCAAGCACCTTCTTGACGCCGTCCTTGACATGGTAGGCCACGACCGATGGCTCTGACAGGATGATCCCGCGGCCCTTCACGTAGACAAGCGTGTTCGCCGTGCCAAGATCGATGGCCATGTCCTGTGACATGAGGCCCGGAATATTGTGCCAGAATGACATATGAGGTGACGTCCCGTCCGTTTGGGGTTGCGTTCCGACCGCGACTCGAACCGAGAAGGCCACAGGTCTTATAGTGGCCGTCCGGGTTGCATGAAAGGGCCTGTTTTATTCCGATCAGCGCCTTATCGCTTGCCGGAGATCAACCTGCGCGTGATCTTCCCTCACGCGCGTCGCAAGGCCGCCTCCGTCGCAAGGCAAGGGGCGAGAGCGCTCATCGCCGCTCGCGCGGGGCAAAAGTGAGCCCCATTCGTGTGGCATGCCACGCGGCCTCGGCGCGCGAGCAAATCCCCAGTTTCCGGTATATGCTCTTGATATACCCCGCCACCGTGCTCGGCGCGAGACCGAGTGTTTCGGCCACTTCGGTGTTGCGCAGGCCACGTGCGATCAGCATCAGCACGTCGGTCTCACGGCGGGTCAGCTTCTGATCGGTCGTGCCTGACGGGCCGGTCAGGTGGAAATGCTCCATGATACGGCGGGCGATCGCCGGGGAGAGTGCGGGAATGCCCGCGCTGATCTGTGTGAGTTGAAAGGACAGGATCGGTGCCGGCTGATCCTTGAGCAGATAGCCGTCCGCGCCGGCGGCCAGGGCGGCCACCACCGTCGTGTCGTCGCTTATCGCCGTTGTCACGACACAGACCGTTTGCGCGCCGCGCCCCCGCAAAATGCGCAGGATGTCGACCCCTGTTCCATCGGGGAGCCGAATGTCGATGAGCGCGAGATCATAGTGCCTGGCCGCCAGTTTAGCGCGCGCTTCCCGCATGTTGGCGACAAGGTCCACTCGCGCATCCGCAAAGGCGCCCTGCACGATGTTGTGGAGCCACAGGCGGCTGTCACCGCTATCTTCAACGATCAGAATATCTTTCACTCGGCCAGTCCGAATCAAATGCCGATGTTGGAACAGACTTCAGACATACCACGAAGTGGTTTCTGAACATACCGTCGCTTCATGCAGTTCCCGTCGCGCCGGTCGGGGTAAGTGCCCCGGGGCGCCGAGCGCTTGACCATCTCGGCTTCCCTGTGCTCGAAAGGGGGAGACAGCCGTTCAGGTTTTGGCCATAAGAGAGCAAGGGCATGACGGCCTTGCCAGGTTTGACGGAGAAAAAATCATGAAGTTGACAAGCGGTGCGAGGTTTGGGCTGGCTGTTGTTGCGGCCGCAGCGATCGGCGCCTGCAGTTCCACAGGCGGAGGTGAAGGCGGCGGCGGAGGAGGAGGGGGCGTAAGAGTAGGTGACATCGATTTCGCCAATTTCGACGACACGCTCGATCGGGTCATCGAAACTACGCCCACAACCGACATGCCCCAAACCCTCGATGCAAGATATCGCGGCGCGATGAAAGCCGCGATGCCTGACAACCGGGAAGGCTTCAATGATCGCGAACTTATTGCCGATCTCAATATTCGTATCGACTGGACCGAAGGCGAGGACGCGAATCCGTTCAGGGGCTCGGCTCGCGGGTTCCGCATTCGAGAGGTCGGTGATGACGAGGTTTTTCGCGTTAACGGGGAATTGACGGTTGATCAGGACAGGCCAGCTTCGATCACACGTAGCGAGAGCACCGAAGACCTGCCCGATGGCGGCACGCAAGACGTCGCCTCGGGTGGTCTGGTGATCCCGTTGAGCGGTGACATTGCTGATGTCGAGGCGCGGATCGTTCTCGATGGTACCTTCTATGGGGATGGTGGCAGAGCAGCGGCCGGTACTGTAGCCGGTAATTACGGCGCGCCGGAATTTGCCGACGAAGACCAGTTCGGGACCATCGACGGCGACTTTTTTGTCGTGACACGCTGAGCCGCGCGGGCCTGTCCCGTCGGTAGATGGACAGCAATTCAACCGCGGTCAGATTTGGGCAACGGACTTGAAGATTTTTGACGGTGCAGGTTAAGACTGACATTCCGGGCGTGAACGATCTGCTCTTCTCTCATCGGGTTCGACTTTTGCTGATGACGGGGCCTTCGACCCTGCAGGCATGAACTCCATCCTTCAATCTGCTCATACCCCCCTGAACAGGGGGGAGACAATGGATTTGCTGTTGTCGATAGTGCCTCCGGGGAGGGTCTTTGGGCCCATGAAACTGGAGTGGATTTGACATGAACCGTTCGAGCCTTTTGAAATTCGGATTGGCAATCGCCGCAGCAACCGCAATCTCCGGATGCACCTCAAGCGGCGGAGGTGGTGGCGGAGGTGGCGGCGGCGGAGGGGGTGGCTCCGTATCCTTTGCCGATTTCGACGCGGAGTTTGATCGGATCAACGACATGATGCCCACGAGCGACATGCCAACCAGATTGGAGGCGAATTATCAGGGCGCAATGAGAGCAGATGCTGTGGATTCCGCCGACGGAGAGGTCGTTGAGCTGATTGCCGATCTGGATATCGACATCGATTGGACAGACGGCCAGACCACCAACCCGTTTTCTGGCGGTGCCAAGAATTTTCGCGGACGCGAACCAGGCGGGGACGAGATTCAGCAGATAAACGGCGAAATGCTCATCGATCCGGATATTCCCAGCGCGATCACGTGGACGGCAAGCACGATCGACTTGCCGACAGGTGGATCGCAGGAGGTTGCCGTTGGCGGCATGATGCTCAACCTCATCGGTCAGCTTGAAGCCGATGGTGAAACGATCGAATCGAGGGTCTTGCTTGGTGGCAACTTCTATGGCGCGGAGGGCCGCGCGGCGATCGGGACCGTTGGAGGCACCTATGGAGAGCCGGGCTATCAGGTGAACAATCCTGAAGGTGTGATCACGAATGGCTCGTTCTACATCGAGACGCAATGATCCGGGATTGAGCCAAAGGACATTTTAATCTAGTTCTTTGCAATGGCCGGGCGGTGAGTGGCCCGGCCATGATCTTTTGCCGCAAGAGTAGTCCCGGATGCTCCGAATATTGTGCCTGTCGCTGGTGCTGCTCTGGCCCGGGCTTGCCCTTGCGAACCCACTCGGTCTTGCCGAGGCGTTGATCCGGCAAGAACAGACCGCCGAAGCCCGCGCGATCCTCGATGCCTATGAGCCAACCACCCGCGCCGAGCAGGAGCGCAAGCTCTGGGCGCTTGCGGTTGCCTATGGGCAGGAGGGGCGTCCGCGCCGGGCGATCACCTATCTTGAGCAGCTGATCTCGCTCAACCCGCGCAGTGCGCGCTACCGGCTTGAACTGGCCGGTGCGCTCATGGCAATCGAGCAGGATGAGCGCGCGCATTATCATTACAGTCTTCTGCGCAGTTCCGTCACCGATCCCGGCATCGCTGCGGTGCTCGATGATCGTCTGGACAGGCTGGAGCGGCGCAAGGCCTGGGAGGGCTACCTGTCTATTGCGCTGACCCCGGAAAGCAATGCCGCGCGGCGCACGGCAGCCGACACGGTGGTGATCGCCGGCCTGCCCTTTCGCATCAACCCGAACGCGCGTGCCAGGTCAGCGACCGGGGTGCGCCTTGTCTTTGGTGGCGCACTCTTGCCCATGGTCGCACCCGACACGCGTGCGCGCATCGGGCTCACCTTCGATGGCCGCTTTTTCAACAGCGACAGGGCGCCTGACGATTACAGCGTGATCGGCCAGTTGGGGCTGGTCAACTTCGGTGACCGTTCGCGGCAAGCGGGTGCAACCGTGCATTTTGCCCGTCGCTGGATCGACGGCGATCTATACTCGGACACAACCGGGATCACCCTGCGTTACAGCCGCCTGACGGGCACGTCGGGGTCCATTCTGGTAAGCGCACGCTATCAGCGGATCGACTATGACAATCCGCGCATCGCCACGGCCGACGAGACGCGCCTGCAACTGCGCTACAGCCACAATATCACCCCTCGGTTTCAAGTCTATGGGAGCGGTTTTGCCGAGTTTCGCGACAGTCCCACCCGTTCGGACAAGGGCACGAATTTCGGCCTTGCGCTGGGAACGCAGTATCTCTTCCAGGGGGGCCTTCAGGTTGGGTTGGAACTGGAGCAAAGCCGCCTGAAGCGCGATGGTGTGTCGCCGCTCTTCGGCACGCGGCGCAAGGATGACCGGCGGATGGCGACCCTGCGCCTGTCCAATCGAAACTGGAATTTTCAGGGTTTCACCCCCGTGCTGGAACTGGGGTACGAAACACAGGATTCGTCGATCCCGCTTTATACCTATGACAACACGCGTTTGGCCCTCGGGGTCACACGGCGGTTCTGAGCATCTTCAGCTTGCAGGGGGCAAGCCATG
>SLDH01000189.1 GCA_007125415.1 Roseovarius sp. | reverse complement strand
TGGCGCGCCGCTTGTTATCGCATTCGGTGCAGGGGGTTGATGAAATTGGCGGCTATGTGTTGGCACTGACAGCGGCGATCGGCTTTGCCTCAGCGTTGCTACACAGCATGCATACGCGCATCGACATCGCGCTGACCCGGTTTCCGAGGCCCGTGCAGGCCATTCTGAACATGATTGCGGCGGCCCTGCTGGCGGGATTTGCAATCTTCATGCTGCTGCGCGGCTGGGACGCTCTGCAGGAAAGTCTGGAATTCGGCAGTCGCGCCAGCACACCGCTGCAGACGCCCTTGTGGATCCCGCAAAGCCTCTGGGTCACCGGGATCGGGCTGTTTGCGGCCATCGCCACGGCCATGGCCATCCACAGCGTGATCCTGTTGCTGCGCGGGCGCGCTGATGACGTCAACAACACCTATGGCCCGCCGTCGCTGGCGGATGAGGTCAATGAACAGCTTGCCGAAACGGAACGCATGCTGGAGGAAGAGGGCCGCAAATGATCGACTTTGCCGGGGCTGCCATCGGCTTTGCTATGATGCTGGGGATGATGATCCTTGGCGTTCATGTCGCGGTCGCCATCTTTCTGATCAGCGTTATCGGCGCGGTAGTCTATCTGGGACCGCAGTTGTTGAACACATTCGGGACGCAGCTCTGGGCGGTGATGAATGATTTCATCCTGACCGCCATCCCGCTTTTTATCCTTTTGGGTGAATTGCTTCTGCGTAGCGGGATCACAAAAAACATGTATTATGGCTTGTCAGACTGGCTGGGCCGGTTGCCAGGCGGACTGCTGCACACCAATATTGGGGCCAGTGCGCTGTTTGCTTCGGTCTCGGGGTCGTCTGTGGCGACCGCAGCCACTATCTCGACCGTAGCCCTGCCGGAGTTCCGGGAGCGGAAATACAATGAACGGCTGGTGCTCGGCTCCATTGCGGCGGGCGCCACGCTGGGCATCCTGATCCCACCGAGCGTGAACCTGATCATCTACGGGGCGCTGACCAGCACCTCCATCGGGCGTCTGTTCGCGGCGGGGATCGTTCCGGGCCTGCTTTTGGCCAGCTTGTTCATGCTGGCAATCGCCCTGATCTGCAGCCTGTATCCGAAAATGGCGGGGATCGAGGCGGAAAGACCAGACCTCGCGCAGCGCCTGCGCAGCCTGCGCCATCTGATCCCGCCGCTAAGCATCTTTGCCGTGGTGATGGGCAGCATCTATCTGGGCTGGGCCACCCCGACCGAAGCGGCTGCTGTCGGGGTGCTGATGGCCTTCGCACTGGCGGCAGGCAATCGCGCGCTCAGCTTTCGGATGCTGCATGATGCGTTCATCTCGACCGTGCGGACGACGGCGATGATCCTGCTGATCATCATCGCGGCCTTCTATCTGAAATTCATCATCGGGATTCTGGGCGTGCCGCAGGCGATGACGGCCTTTGTCGCGGCCATGGACCTGACGACCCTGCAATTCATCCTGGCGCTGGTGGTCTTCTACCTTGTGCTGGGGTGTTTCATCGAAACCCTGTCGATGATGGTCGGGACGATCCCCATCGTCTTTCCTGTGGTCGTCTTCATGGGTATCGATCCGGTGTGGTTCGGGATCTTCCTTGTGCTGATGATGGAACTGGCCCTGATCACGCCGCCTGTCGGGATGAATCTGTTCGTGGTGCAGGGGGTTCGGCGGACAGGGCCAGTGACGGATGTGTTCTGGGGCATCCTGCCTTTCGTGGTCGTGGTGCTGGTGATGGTCGCGCTGATCACGGCCTTTCCAGCCTTGGTGACCTGGCTGCCATATCGCATCATGTGAGAAAGGGCATCTCGTGGAGCTGCTAGACGGCAACGTCAGTGCAATGTCTTCCGCACTACTGCGGAAAGACATTCGCGCTGTCGATTTGGTCGAGGCAAGCCTTGGTCGCATCGCTGAACTTGATGACGTTTTGCAGGCATTCATTACACTTGACCCTGAAGGAGCATATACCGCAGCCCACGAAGCAGATGCGAAATTGCAGGCCGGGGTCATTGACAAGCCGCTTTTGGGTATCCCGATTGCCATCAAGGACGTGACTCGCACGAAGGGGCTCCGGACGACCCAAGGCTCAAGGCTATATAAAGACTTCGTACCGGAAGCCGATGAAGAGTCCGTTTCGCGGCTGCGTTTGGCTGGCGCTATCATCGTAGGTAAAACGAATACACCCGAATTTGCCTTTGGAGCTGTTTGCACGAATCCCTTGCGGGGACCAACGTGCAACCCTTGGAACCCAAGCTTAACATCGGCTGGGTCGAGTGGCGGATCTGCCGTTGCGGTAACAACCGGCATGGTGCCAGTGGCACAAGGTACCGATTTTGGCGGATCAGTGCGTACTCCGGCCTCATTTTGTGGCTGTATTGGGCTGCGCCCGACACCCGGCGTCATCCCCGAACCAGGGCGTTCCCTTGGGTGGAGCGCACTTTCAACGCAAGGCGTATTGGCCCGTTCGGTGCAGGACGCGGCCTTGATGGTATCGGCGATGGCTGGTCCGCACAGAGATGACCCCGTATCGCAGCTGTCAAGATGGCCAGAAAAAGCGCGCTCCGGTCCTTTTCGGGTTGCAGCCTCTGCATCACTTGGTGGGGCCTTCCGGATTGACGACTCTGTCGAAGAAGCTTTTGACACCGCTTGCTTTGACGCAGCCAAAATTCTCGGAAAGCGCCCAGTTATTGTGGAGCCCGATCTCGGTGACGCCGTAACAGCCTTCAAGATACTGCGGGCAGCTGAATCTTGGGTGAAATTCGGCGCAATGGTTACAGAAAACGAGCCCAATCTCACACCTTCCTATGTTTGGAATGTTAGGCAGGGTGCGGAACTTACTGCAGAGGATTATCTGCGCGCCGAGATGGTCCGAACAAGCGTGTGGAGGGCCTTTCAGAGGCTGTTCGAGAACTACGATATCCTGATGCTCCCATCGGCGAGCGTGATGCCATTCCCAAATGAGCAGGGTGAGGTGCAGACGGTGGGATCATTTCCGTGCGAAAGCATCATTGATTACCTAGCCTGCACATTTCTGGTCTCGCTTGTGGGCTTTCCGGCCATTTCTATCCCGGCACCGCGCGGAGCCGAAGAACTTCCTTTTGGCGTTCAGCTTGTAGCGCGCCCGGGTGAAGAAGCCTCGTTACTTGGTGCTGCGATCCAGTTGGAAGAGGGCGGTTTTTGCCATGTCCGCCCTCCCGTATGGCCGCGTCATGTCTGAAACTCCACGCAAGGTGCATGTCTATCTTCTGAATGGCAATTCGAATGCGCACCTCACCAAAACAATGGCACGTCTGGCTACGAAGCTATGTCCCGAAGCGCGTTTTGAGAGCGATACTGTAAGCGCGGCTCCTCGCTATATCTCGACACCAGAGCATGTCGCGGTAGCACGCCAGCATATTCTTGATCATGTGCATGAAAGGTTGGCGCGCGGACATAGCCAACCTGATGCCCTTCTGTTGGCGTGTTTTGGAGAGCCAGGGCTCATAGAACTGCGGGAGCATATCAAGCTGCCAAGTGTCGGTATGCTGGAAGCCGGGATCGCTACGGCCATGCAATCAGGCCGTAGATTTGCGATCCTGACGACCGGATCGGATTGGCCCCCGATGCTGGCAGATCTGATCGCTTTTTACGGGGTAGAACGGCGCTGCGTGGGCATCGAAACCCTTAGCCATGATGCCTGCGCAAGATCAGCGGCAATTTGGAAGCCAGAATTGCGCCGCCAGATAGTTGATATCGCTGGGCGCACCGGTGCAGACGTGGTGCTTGTTGGTGGCGGGCCCGTTAGCGGTCGAGCTCTGGCAGTAGGGGCGCTGCCTGGTATTGTCCTGATCGACGCCTTTGCCGCGGCCCTTGTTCAGGTAAATGCCCTCTCGAAGATTAATGCAATAAAATCATTCAGGAAAACAAATGACTGATTTCGACTTGGTCATCCGTCATGGAACCATTGTAACCGCAGCTGAGAGTTTCCAAGCTGATCTGGGCGTGTCTGACGGACGCATCGTCACCATCGGCGCTGGCTTGGGGCCGGCCGACGAGG
>SLDH01000085.1 GCA_007125415.1 Roseovarius sp. | reverse complement strand
TTAATTCGAACGTGACCTAATTGTATTCTGCGCCGATCAGCAGGCTTGCAGACGACCAGCCAACGCGAGGCAATACATTGACCCTGCCCCAACCTTCCCCGGCGGCACGCGCCCCGACAAAGCCGTCCTATCCGGCCTATACCCGCGCTGAGCGGATTGCCGATGGCATCGTGCATGTTCTGGGCATCGGCGCAGCACTGACAGGCGTGGCAGTTCTTTTCGGCATGATCGCAAGGCAACTGGGTTGGGCGACGCTGACCGCGACGGGCATCTATGCCGGTGCTCTGCTGCTGATGCTGTTGGCGTCAGGCTGTTATCACCTTTTGGCGCATACGAACGCGCGCCCGATCCTGCGACGGATCGACCACGCGGCGATCTATATCAAGATCGCAGGCACGATGACACCGCTCGGGGTGCTGCTCGGGACAGGATTTGCCTATGTGGTGCTCGCCCTTGTCTGGACGCTGGCCCTTCTGGGCGCGCTGACGAAACTGATGGCGGCACGGGGCCGGATGACTACCGGCTGGCTGCCCTACCTCGTTCTGGGTTGGGCAGGAATGCTGCTTTTCATACCGCTTGCAGGCATCATCTCGCTGCTGAGCCTGGCCTTGATGCTCGTGGGTGGGTTGCTCTACTCGGTGGGAATCGTCTTTTACCGCTGGGAAAGCCTGCGCTTTGCCAATGCGATCTGGCACAGCTTTGTGCTGCTGGCTTCGGCGGCCGTTTTTGTCGGAATTTCGACCGCCCTTGCACAGGCAGGTTGACGGGCTGGCTCGATTTCTTCCAATCAGGTCGGCTGATCTTCTGCGATGCGGGCAAGCCTGTCGCGGTTGAGGCAGTGGCGCGGCGGATCGGGCGGCTCCAGTCGCTGCTGACCCAGCCAGTTCTGACATTCTTCGACGCGCGTGCAGGTGCGGCACCTGCTCACCAGATCAGCATAGTCGCGCGCCGTAAGCGTGCCGTTGGTCATCGCCTGCGAAAGATTGACACCCATCACCCGCGCAACAGATCGTGTCAGCCAGAAATGTGTCTCAGGATGGCCAAGAGAGCGGATTTCAGCATTCATGCTCCTGCCTCCAATCTTGTCCGGTTCAGGCGCTTTCGCCCTTGGACAGACGCTGGAAGGTCTCGGTGTTGCGGCAGTAGTCGGGCGTCTCGCTCACTGTCTCCTTCTGCATCGCAAGCCAGCGCTCACAGGCCTCGGCCTCGCTACAGCCCGTGCAGGTCAGCACCACATCGCTGAGTTGATCGACGCTGAGCCGACCTTCGAGCATGGCCTGCTCCAGATCGACGCCGACCGTATCTGCCATGCTGTCCACAAGCCCGGCATGGCGTTTCAATGTCGCTTTTCCAAGCATCTCGGTCTCCCTGACAAGGCGGACCACCCTGACCCGCATCCCCAAATGCCTAACCGAGACCCGGGCATCTCACCTTGATTTGCATCAAACGCGGGCGTCGAGATAGGCCCGGACACAATCCTGAATATGTCGAAACCGGTCGCCACCCAGGTTTTTCCCACCATACCAGCGTGTTACCACCACTACGTGATCGGTCAATCCGGCGCGCTCCAGCATCCGCAGGATCACGATGCCCGCGCCTGCCTCGCCATCATCGCCCTTGTGCGGTGTGCCGTCCGCCGCCAGCATGGCCCAGCTGTTATGGGTGGCCCGGGCGAATTTCTTGTCTTTCCTGAGGTTCCTGAGAAAGGCATCCACCCCGGCGCGCCCCTCGACCGCCGCGCCCGATACAGCATATTTCGAGCCTCGGTCCCGGATGACGCCAGTCAGTTGCCGCATTCACAGTTGGGATGCGACACGGCGCACAGTCGCGATGCGCGCTGCATGAGGCGGATGCGTGCCCAGAAACCGATCACCCGGGTCCGGGATCTGATTGAAGAATTCGGCTCCGCGCACAGGATTGAACCCCGCGCGATGCGCGATGACCGTGCCCAGCGCATCGGCCTCGAGTTCGAATTCCTTGGAATAGCTTCGTGCGCCTACGGCCGCTCCCAGATCGCTTGCGGTGCGAATCCCGACATCGCTTGCGCCGGTCATCGCCGCGAGGCCGCCCATGATGATCGCGCCGGCGCTGGCGTGCTGCTGCTGGCGCTGGAGATGACCGGCGATGTGATGTGCCGCCTCATGACCCACCACGAAGGCCAGTTCATCCTCGTTCCTGACCGAGGCGATCAGCGCAAGGTTGAAGGCAAGAATGGGCCTGCCATTGCGATCGAGGGTCTGAAAGGCGTTGGGCGGCTGATTGGGTCGATCATCCACGACAATCTTGAAATTGCAGTTGCGCTGCGGTGCCCGCTGGCGGCATTCCCGCTCGGCCACGGGCTTCATTCGCTCCACAACGCTCACGAATCGCTGCTGTTGCGCGCGGGTCGGCTGATAGGAGAAGGACGACGCCGGCGCGGCCTGTTGCGTGGGTGCCGGTTGCGGCGGAGGATTTTCAACCGTGGCCACGCACCCTGCGAGCAGAAGGACAAAAGGCAGGAAAAGCCAGCGCACTGAGAGACCTCCGGTTTTTGAATCCAGTTCCAACTTAACAGCGTTTGGCAGCACTTCCAGCCCTTTGCGTACCGCTGCCGGCCCCTCTTGCAATGACCCGCCGAAAGGGTAGGCTTCGGCCCATGTTTACCATCGAACACGAATTCGACTCGACTGTCATCACTCTCGTCGATGAAGAGGCGACACCGCTGCAGGAGGACATCGTGATCAACGCCTTCGAGGAATGCGTGACGATCGAGCAATATGATCCGCGCACGGACCGGATCAACAGGATCACGCTGTCCATGGGGCAAGTCGCGGATATGGGGGCGGCGCTGAACCTTCCGGAGGGTGTCTATGCCCGCGTCGGCGCACGCGACTGACTGCGGCTTTCGGGTATTTTGGCCGAGAAGAAATACAGGTGCCGTCTTGACGCCCTGATCGATGAGGCTGACATCTGATCGCTGAAGTGGAGAATCATCAATGCCTGCGACCCATAATCCCGTCATGGAATTCCTGCTGACCCGTCGGTCACGCCCCGCCAAGACGCTGACCACGCCGGTGCCGGACCGTGACGCGCTGATGGCCTTGCTGCAAGCGGCCGCGCGCAGCCCCGATCACGGCAAGCTGGAGCCGTGGCGCTTTGTCGTGCTGGAGCGAGGCGCGCTGCTGCGGCTTGCCGGGCTTGTGGCCCGGACCGGCGCGCGGCTGGGCAAGACCGAGGACGAGATCGCCAAGGCCCGTGGAGAGTTCGAGGGCGCTCATCTGGCCGTGGCCGTCATCGAGGTGCAAAAGCCTTCCGAGAAGATCCCGCCGATCGAAATGAGCTATTCTGCGGGTGCGGTCTGCCTCGGTCTTCTCAATGCTGCGCTGGCAAGCGGCTGGGGTGCCAACTGGCTGAGCGGCTGGGCCAGCCATGACCGTGATTTTGCACAAGCGGCGCTTTCGCTCGATCCGAATGAGCGTATTGCGGGCTTCATCCATATCGGCACCGAGACGAGCCCGCCGCCCGAGCGGCCGCGACCCGATCTGGCAGCAATCACATCATGGATCAGTGAATGATCTTTGCCTGTTGCTTCAAGGCATTGGCACAGGCGGGAGATCCGCGCTTTCGCAAGGTCCTGTTTGTGGGGTTGGCCCTGACCATCGCCTTGCTGGTGGCGGTCTACGCTGCCATTCTCTGGTTGCTCCAGAGCCTTGCGGGCGAGACGAGCACCTTGCCACTGCTGGGCGAAGTGACATGGCTCAATGACCTTCTGGGCTGGGCCAGCCTCGTCCTGCTGCTGGGCCTGTCGGTCTTTCTCATGGTGCCTGTGGCCTCGGCCATCACCTCCATGTTTCTGGACGAGGTTGCGCAGGCCGTCGAGGACCGGCACTATCCCGACCTGCCCGCCATACCCCGCCTGCCCCTTTGGGATGCGTTCCGGGATACGGTCAATTTCCTCGGCGTGATCATCGCCGCGAATATCCTGGCGCTCTTTCTCTATGCCCTGTTTCTACCGGCGGCCCTGTTCATTTTCTGGGCGCTGAACGGCTACC